>CAZSFU010000001.1:0-21405 GCA_964606205.1 uncultured Candidatus Saccharibacteria bacterium
GGGGCTTTTTTCGTATTGAAAAATTTTATGTTAGTATCAGTTTAGGAAAGGGCGTGCTGATGCCAAAGATTATCGAGTCTGTTCAAGACGCTCCAAAGGAGTGCGAAAATTGTCATAGTGAAGATGTTGGTAAACCTGTTGGGATTCCTTACATCTTCTGCTACTCTTGCGGACGTCTGCTTGATGAGATCAAGCAGGATAACGGAACAGACCGTTCAGAAACCGAGGCCGTCGTTAAGCCTTGGAAGTTCACAGAGGTCTAGGGGCTAGAGCCTCTTGTGGGAAAGCGTCACGCTTCCTGCGAGAGGCTTTTCTACTTTACTCATTGTTTAAAGTATTGTATATTTTTTATATGGAACCAAATAAATTTTTTGATATTAACAAACTTCCAGCTGAAAAAGGGTTGTTACTTTTTGGTCTTTCGATGAATAAACTTAGTAATAGACAAAATGCAGACAGTTGTTTTGAGGACATACGACATTTGGCCTCAAAAATTAGTAAGCCTCAGGTTGGTTTGAATTTTATATATTCAGACTTTCTGTACTTGTACAGTGACCGCCCTGCTCCAGAATTGAAAAATTCATTTATGAATCAAGTTATTGAACATAGGAATAGTGTGCAGAACATTCTCGAGAAAAGTCATCCAGAATTCCAGATACAGCACAGTTTCAACTACATGGTTTGGAATCAGCTATATGTTGGAACAAAAGATTTCAATCATCTTTTTCGGCAACTAAAAAAGATTTATGAGGTAGATGAAAATTTCCAGAAATATCTAGCAGAAGACTGCGCTACGTACAATAAGGAGATGGAAGACAATCAGATAAATTTCTTTTTAGAGGAAATACTCATGATGTATCTGTTGAGTAAAAACCAAATAAAACTCCCGAATGAATATATAGAAAATAACCAGAAATGGATATTGTGGTGTTATCCAGGACGTCCATTAAAAAGTGAAGTTTATATGCACCAACTAAACCCATTTAAACTAGATTGGCCAGAAAACCCATATCAGAGCTGTCAGTACGATCTTGAATCGAAACTACTCATAGATTTTAATCGAGTTGATTTGGAAACTTACCAAGTTAGATAGTATGAATATAAATATTAGAAAATTAGAAGAAACTGACTTACAAGAAATTTTAATTATGGGTTTGGAAGAAGAAGCTTTTTCCACAGAGAGCGGACGTTTTTGGACTAAAAAACAATTGGTTAATTGGTTAAAAAGTGAAGATGATCTACTTTTGGTGGCAGAATTTGATAAAAAAATTATTGGTTTTTCTTTATTTGCTTGTCATGTACCAACAAAAAAAGTTACATGGGAGAACTTATACGTAGTTACTGAATATAGAAATAATAACGTCGCTACGCTGCTTATAAATGAGGGTTTAAAACGACTAAGTTTAATGGGGTATGAGTACATCATGTTGTGTGCGAATAATGAAAATAACGAAGTTTTTTTGAAATTTTTAGAACGATTTGAATTTAAAAAAGGACCATTGGTTTTGTGGATTGATAGGCATATTAAATAACTTTGACACCGAGCGCGAAACTGGTATAGTTTTCCGTTGGAGGTGGCCCATGACGGGTTCACGGATTACAGTTCCAGAGACAGACCAGTGTCCGGAGTGTTTATATGATCTGTGCGAGGTTCAGGTCATCGAAAGTATGTACTCAAGTGATAGGGTTGAGGCTCTGATCATTTGTCCATGCTGTCCGGCTAGGACTCCGGTCGTGTACGTCACCAACCACATCGAGCTGGTGGTGTGCTGTGAGTAGCTTCGTGAGTAAGACCAGAAAAGTCTTTCCTCGCGGAGCTTTTTTGGTATCAAAAAATTTAATATTTTTATATAAAAGTTCAGACCCGTCGGCTCGTGAGAGCTGACGGGTCTGGTGTGGTGGTTGGTCGTGTTTCGTCTAGAGTTTGAACACGAACTGCCCGCAGGCATTGATCAGTGCACGCTTGCACAGTTCATAGTCCTCGGGATTCGGCTCAGCGACCGTCAAGTTGAGCGTCCAGATCGTCTTGGTTGACCACCCGGCATTTTTCACGACTTTGATCAGCGTTTCGCCACTGAGGCTGAGTGTCGCTTGGAAGTCGTCGGCATTCACGTCCTCGAGGCGCCTCTGCTGATGGCTGTTGAGGTCGACCTCCATCTGGCTCGCAAGCCAGGACCAATATGGCGAGAGGGGTGAATCTTCCTCTACCTTCCGGTCACCTACGCTTTCGACCTCCATCCTGACTGTGCTCATGCCGAATTCCAGACTGAGGATGTGCGCGAGAACTGGTCCCACGATCCTGTCATCCCAAGTCACTACGAGAATCTTGTTCATTCCTTTTAGGCCTCCAACCTCTGGCATAAATATGCATTAGATGCTAGTTGTCGTCAAATAGAGAAATGGTATTCTATACATATGACTGACGCTATATTTGAAGAACGGTATAAACGCCTAAACAAGGCTCAAAAGGAGGCTGTGGATACTATAGAAGGTCCAGTTATGGTGATAGCTGGCCCTGGAACGGGCAAGACGACGATTTTGACCCTGCGTATAGCAAATATACTAAAGCAAACAGACACGCCAGCTTCGGGCATTTTAGCCCTTACATTTACAGACGCCGGGGTGAAGGCGATGAGACTTAAACTGCGAGAGATTATTGGCAACAGAGCAGACGAGGTGAGGCTCCATACCTTTCATGGTTTTGCATCTAGTGTGATAGCAGAGTTTCCGGAACACTTTCCACATCTGTCACGAGCAAAGCAGATAACGGATGTCGAGGCTGAGTCACTACTGCGAGAGATTTTAAAAAACAAAAAGTATTCAAAACTGAGGCCCCTTGGTGACGCAGATTTTTATTTGAACAAAATCATTTCTGCTATTGGGGATGCGAAAAAGGAAGCATGGTCACCTGAAACAGTGCGAGAGTTTGCAAAAGCAGAAATAGAAAGAGTAAAAGAAGATCCAGAATCTATCTCATCACGTGGTGCAACAAAAGGTGCTCTCAAAGCAGAGGCACTGAAACGTATAGAGAGATGCGAGAGAACTAGTATATTTGCTGATGTGTATGAAGAGTACGAAGCAAAGAAAAAAGAGGAACGAAAGATGGATTTTGATGATCTACTCTTTGAACTTTTGACCACACTACAGAGTGACAAACTTTTGCTACAACTTTTACAAGAAAAGTTTCTATATATTCTCGTTGATGAACATCAGGATACGAACGACTCACAGAACCTCATCGTTGCACTGCTTGCAAACTTTTTCGATAACCCAAACATCTTTGTTGTGGGAGATGAAAAGCAGGCTATATATCGTTTCCAGGGTGCGTCCGTTGAGAACTTTCTAAAGTTTCAAAACATTTGGAAGAGTATGAAAGTTATTTCTCTCGAAGAAAACTATCGTTCTCACCAGTCCATACTCGATGCAACGTATTCTATGATTGAGGAGAACTATGGAGAGGGCGAGCACGCGGGACTCCGTATAAAACTAAAGTCTGGTTCAAAAGAAAAGCAAAAACCTATTGACCTAGTAACCGCGCCGGATAGTGAGTCTGCGGATGAATTTTTAGTAACAGAACTAAAGAAAATATCTGATACAGATAGTGATGCGACTGTAGCGGTCATACTACGTTGGAACAGGGATGTAGATCACGTTTTGTCACTATGTGAGGCAAATGGTTTGGAGGCTTCGGCTGAAAGAGGTGCTGATGTTTTTGCTTCGCCTATCGGAATGCTGTATTTTGCTTTACTCGACTACCTAAATGATCCATCAAAAACAGAGTCGTTAGCCGAAACTATTGCTGGAGGTTTGTGGGGATTGGATTTTGCAAAGTCTAGTGAGTTAATAAAGAAAATACGCAGTGGGAATATAAAGGATATTGATAAAGAAATCCCAGAGTTGGCAGAGTTGAAAAAAGAAATGAACAAGTCTGGTGTTATCGACTACCTCATACTTGCTGGAGAGTTGTCAGGGCTTACAAAGCCGGAGAAAATATCCTTACCAATGCAGGTAGAAGTCTGGAGAGCGATCATCGACCTGGCTAGGGATCTTGCTACTACATCTCGTATAGAAAGTCCGAGCGCACTCATTAAGCTACTTTTGGATTATCGAAAAACAGCAGAAAATAAAACTATCAAAATAGGTAGTGGAAAAAGTGATGCCAAAATACAGGTCATGACCGCTCACTCATCCAAAGGTCTCGAGTATGACTATGTGTTCCTGCCGTATGCTCTGGAGGAATACTGGATGAGGCGACCGATATCATCTGTTTTTGTTATGCCTAGGGATAAAGACACAAGTGACGAAGTAAAAGACTCTCGTAGACTATTCTACGTGGCTCTAACACGTGCCAGAAAGCATGCTGTTGTGATATCTCCAATGCAAGATGGACTTGGTAAGGATTTTACTCCGTTACGTTTTGTTTCTGAGCTACACAAAGAAAGTGTGACAGGTTTTGACGCGCCACAAATAAAAAATATTCCAAAGACTCTAAATGGTGGCGAGCTTTCATCTCAAAGAAAACAAGAGATAGTAGAATATACAAAACGAGTATTGCTTGAAAATGGTCTCTCTGTTACAGCACTCAACCACTTTCTCACCTGTCCTAGTCAGTTTTTGTATAAAAGTATTTTGAAAGTTCCAGAAGCACCGAGCCCGAGTTCAGAAAAGGGTATCGCAATGCACAAAGTTATGTCTGATGTTTGGAAAAATAAAGACAGGAGTGTGAGTGATATAACAAAAACAATTAAAAATTCAATTGTCGAGTATTTTGAAACTTCTCTTTTGCCAAAGTCAGACAAAGAAATAATAGTAGAGGAACTGGTAGCAAGTGCTCCTATCGTTGCCAGTGCTCTAGAGACTCACTTTGCTACAGATGGGGTCGTGCTGACAGATAAGTGGATAGATACTACGTTTTCTGTTAACGCTTATAAAGAAAAAATAAACCTAACACTTCATGGACAGATGGATACCATAGTGGATCAGGATAAAACCGTTTTAGTTTTTGACTATAAAACTCGTGAGGCTATGAGTGAAAATGCTATAAAGGGGAATACAAAGGATTCTGACGGGAACTACTTTAGACAGCTGGTTTTCTACAAGATGTTGCTATCTGGAAATCATGGCTACAAGAGCAAAACTATAGAACCTGCTTTGGTTTTCATAAAACCAGATGACAAGGGGAGATGTCCAACAATCGGTCTGCCAATAGAGCCCTCTGATGAAGAAAAAGTAAAAAGTGAAATAGAGGTACTGGTCCAAAGTGTTTTCAGTGGAAAGTTTATGACAGATAAATGCGAAGACCCAAAGTGCCAGTACTGTAGTTATAAAAGTTTCTTATAACAAAAAAGCCCCGAAGGGCTTTTTTGTTATTTCAATAGAGCGTCGATAATGCCTTTAACCGCTTCAAAAGACTGAGCGCCCTGTATAACTGTTTTTGTCCCATCAGATGAAACAACGATAGTGTTTGGAGTGCCCCGTCCTCCTGCCTTTACTGCATCCTGGTAGTCAGCCTCAACTTTGTCTGCGTATTTTCCAGAAGATAGACATTTGTTGAAAGCTGTAACATCTAGACCGATTTTTTTAGCAATCTTTGGTAGCTCGGCTGCATCTAGAGAGTTGTTTGAGTTTGTTGTTGCGTAAACTAGGTCAGTGAATTCCCAGAATTTCTGTGAGCCACCTAGTTCGTTAGCACACTCAGTTGCTTCTGCCTCCTTTCTAGCTTTTGAGTGAAGCTGGTCGATAGGGAAATGTCGATATACCCATGCAACTTTTCCATTTTTACCGTAGATGTCCATTACTTGTTTTAGTGTTGAATGGAAAACCTTACAGAAAGGACATTCTAAATCAGAGTATTCAACGATTTTGAGCTCAGCATTTGGGTTTCCGAGTATGTGGTCCTCAGCTGTAATAGGTCTCATACTGTTTGTGTCGCGGTCTGTCGCAAGTTCTACAGTTTTTACTTTTGGTTGTTGAGCTATTTTAACATTTGAAAGATAAAGTGATCCACCGATAAGAACTCCGGCGATTACGATAGCTATTGGTACTGAAAGTTTTTCTAACATCCTTTATTTATATTAAACTGATAATTTAGTGTGCTATGATTATATCCTATGACACACCTAGTCGCAATCATCCTCGGTTTCGTTGAGGGGGCTACAGAGTTCCTACCCATTTCCTCATCTGGGCACCTGATTATCGCGCGACATTTGTTGGGAGTTAACGACCTCGGGGGGCTTACTTTTGATGCGGTTCTCCAGTTGGCAACCACTTTTGCTATTGTTGTGTATTTTTGGCGAGATATTTGGTATATGGTTATGACTTTCAAAGATATTGTTTTAAAAAAGCCAGTAATGGAGAAAGATCGTGTGCTTTTGTACTCGATAATTATCGGAACTATACCTGCGGTTGTTTTTGGACTACTTTTGGAGAAATACATGGACACAGTTTTTAGAAATGTTGAGTTGGTAGCACTTACTCTGGTTCTCGGAAGTATATTGTTCTGGTTTGCACAACAGTTTGCTACAAAAGATAAAGAACTTAGTTTGAAAAGGGGAGTTGTTATCGGTTTTTATCAGTGTCTGGCTCTCATACCGGGTGTTTCTCGATCTGGTGCGACTATTTCTGGGGGTCTTCTGTCTGGACTATCACAGGAAGAAGCAGTTCGTTTTAGTTTTCTACTTTCAATACCTGTTTTGCTCGGTGCAGGACTCAAAAAAGTTCTTGAAGTTCGACATGAGCTATTTACAACATCCTACGGTTCATCACTTTTACTCGGTTCTTTCGTCGCGTTCGTTACGGGACTAGTGGCTATTAACTTTTTAATACGATACTTAAAAAACAACAATTTGGATGTTTTTATATATTACAGAATTGGCCTTGCTATAGCCATATTTCTTTTATTCTAACTTCCAAATTTAGCAAACTCCTGCGTTGGAATTTCTAAAATGCTCGTCACCTTATACTCGATAAGGCTTCTCGCATTTTTTCATCCCGCCTTGGATTTTATCTAAATTTGTAAGTTATAACAATTATATTTTAAGGCTTAGTAGAGCCATTATAATATTATCTTCATAAATAAAACATAAAAGTTGCTTGACAGTCAAGCAACAAGTGTGGTAAGGTAGTTGAGTCAGACACGGACGTAGCACATTAACAAGGTGGCTCCAGTAGCCACCTCACACCAGGGAGACGATGATGAAGGTCATTTTCTGGAGCCCGCCGGTCGCCGGCGCGAACAGCATTGCTGAAATCGGCAGCGGCAGCCACCAGGCGGCCGGCCACGATGTGATCGGGTTCAACGACGCGCGCGGCGACACCGACACCGCCTCGTCCTGATCGTCGGCCGCAGGTCGGCGTGAGGAGCTGACGACGGTGTCGGCTCCAACCCTTCGGGGTTCGATGGTGTAAGGCCCGCTTAGGTGTTCGGTCCAGTATATGGATGGACGCCAACGCGGTGCGAGACTCGGGGAGGGGGGCAGGTGCCCCTCTCCACCGAGTTTTTTTGTATTAAAATTTTAGAAGAGACTTTGCGTTTTTACCTCCGGTACTGGTTCCCAATGTTTAGTGTCCAGTTTTATTTCTTTTGTGAATGGCCCATCTTTAAAAATCACTTTTTTATTTTTTGTAATGAAATCATAAACGTCTTTAGTTATTTTGACGTCGTCCAAACAATACTTTTTAATCTCTTCGATTTTTCCTTCTCTCCACCACTTCACAGCTTCTAGTCCATCACCGCTTTTGTTGATACCAAAAGTGCCTTTTGCTATGTTGTCCAGTTTCAGCCATCTTCCAGATGTTTGTTTTATCTCTTTAAAAATGTCGAGTGAGCGTATATCGTGTATGTTTCCTAGACCAGCTTTTTTGTAGTATTTGTTGAGTAGTGGAAGGTCAAAATACTCACCATTAAATGTGATGAGTAGATCTGCTTTTTTAAATATCTCCCACATAGCATCAAACTCTTCTTGGAGGAAAGTGTGGTATTTGTCTGTTTCGTAGTCATATAGTCCCACAACAGAAATATCCAAGTCCTCTGGATTTCTAGAACCGACGTCTTGGAATATGTTTCTAGTTTCTATGTCGAATACGATTTTCCGCATTAGTTCTTTACTGAGTTTGCTATTTCTTCAACCTTCACTTTCTTCTCTTCTCCTGTTTCTAGATTTTTAAGAGGGTATATGCCAGATTTGATTTCATCCTCACCAATAACTAGTGTAAAAGGAATGCTTTGCTTGCTTGCTGTTTTTATCTGGTCTCCGATTTTTTTATCTGTTAGGTCTACGGCAACATCAACCCCTTGAGCACGCAGAGTCTCGGCAATTTTGTTTGCTTCTCCTATAAAGTCAGATTTTAGTGTACAGATGTATAGGTCAGTTGCAGGTCTGTATTGTGGAAGTAGGTTGTGGACCTCGAGAAAGTCTCTCGCTGTTACATCACCAGCTCCGAAACCAACAGCTGGGATTTTTCGAGCACCGAAAATATCTAGTAGGTCGTCATATCTTCCACCACCAAAAACAGAACGGTTATTGTCTGGATGCAGATCAAAAACTTCAAAAACTATGCCAGTATAGTAGTCGAAACCTCTCATGAGTGTTGGAGTAAACATGGCATTGTTTATTCCTAGAGAGTTTAACTTTTCAATAACAGATACTAGTTCCTTTGCATTTGCATCTTCTGGGCCTAGGTACTCCATCAGTCTCTCTCCAGAGGATAGAAGCCTAACAAACTCAGCTGACTTGTCTACCATTATTTCAGATAAAGCTGTCTCGAAAGCGTCACTAGATATTTTGTCTTTTTTATCAATTATTTTTGAAACTTTGTATGAATTCTCCTCACTAAGCTCGAACTTTGTGTATATGGAGTTTATGATTTTTCTGCTGTTTATTTTTATTACAAAATCCTCGTCCTTTGCGCCGAACTTTTTCATGATTTTGTATGCAATGCTTATGGCTTCTACATCCGCATCGCTTGAGTCAACGCCGAACATGTCCACGTTTAACTGCCAGTGTTCTCGTAGGCGTCCTCGTTGTGGTTTCTCATATCGGAAAAGGTTTGGTATTGAGTACCATCGAAGTGGGAAAGCCAGCTCGTGGATTTTGGCTGCTACCATACGTGCAACTGTAGGGGTCATTTCTGGACGCAGGGTTACTTCTCGCTCTCCACGATCTAGAAAAGTGTATGTCTGGTCGTTTACTATCTCTTCTCCTGATTTTGCTTTGTATAGTTCGGCTGACTCAAGGATAGAGGCCTTGTATTCAACATAGCCGTAACTCTCTACAACAGTTCTCCATGTGTGAAAGATGTATTCCATTATGAAAGAGTCCTCCGGGTAGAAGTCTCTAACGCCTTTGTAACTTTCTGTACTGATTTTTGATTTGTCGCTCATATTGCTATAGTGTAACAGAATATGGAGCCTAAACAAAATCTACATTTGCTATATAAAAACCTCGGGGAGACGCCTCATGAGGCTGTTTTGAGGTACAAGAAAGATCATTCAGAATATGCAGAAACTCCAATGACATATGCTGGTAGACTCGACCCGATGGCGGAGGGGTTACTTTTGGTTTTGTCTGGTGATGTGATTTTGGAAAAGGATAAATATCTAGACCTGCCAAAAACTTATGAATTTGAGATATTGTGGGGTTTTGAGACAGATACGCTGGATATGCTCGGTTTGGTAAATGATAGTTTTTCTAAAGGAGTTCCTACTCAAGATATGATCTCAAAGAATCTTGATAATTTCATCAAAAAATTTGAACAAATATATCCAGTATATTCATCACGGCCAGTAAATGGAAAGTCTTTGTTTCAGTGGGCGAGGGAGGGGAGACTTTCAGAGATTGATATTCCAAAACACGAGGTTGAACTGCATGAGACGGAGTTTTTGAGTCGTAGAACTATATCAAAAGATGATTTGTTGAAAGATATTGAACATAAAGTCGGCCTGGTTCAGGGTGACTTTCGACAGCAAGAAATTATGGATAAATGGAGAGAGGTTTTAAAAAATTGTGAGGCAGATGAGTTTGTTATAGATAAAATAAAAGTAGTTGTTTCTAGTGGTTTTTATGTTCGGCAGTTTGTTTCAGATCTGGCTCAGAGTTTTGACACTAAAGCAGTGACTTTTCATATAAAAAGAACAAAAATAGGGGACTATTGCTAAATTTGTGGGTTAGTGGTTAAATATGGTTTGGTTGTAAGCTCGGTTAACCCTCTCACAGTTGGAGGCAGCTTGGGCAGAATCGCTGGAAGTCGTGATGCGGCACGGGTAAGTTTCGGACAAATGTTCCGAGACGCTTGCGGGAATCGGGCAATGGAGGAAATTCTCTCCACTACCGGTCTATCGCTTGAGATGGCTCGTGCAATCAGAGGTGGTCTCACGCACAACGTGGGGCGAGATGTGCACGAGATACTGCTTCAGCGTCTACTCGACGCCAGGTGGATCACGACAGGGCATCTTGGTCACGCGAAGCGACTGCTGGACAAGATTTTTCAGCGGCCACCAGCTTCCCCCTCGAGAGACTTCCATCGTCCTCATTCCGCGCAGTTGTGGATGAGAACGTAGGAAGTCTTGTAGGTAGGTTCCAGCAAGTACGGTCCGGGTGCAGTTGCGCCCGGACCTTTCGTATTTACATGTAAATACGTTTGTGATTTAATGATAAACGGACTCCTCAGCGTCGGGTTGAGGAGCGAACCATGGAGAGTCCATGACTCAGTCGTTGCAGGAAGTCGCCGTCGGTTCAGAGCAGATCGAGGCCTCAAAGATCTTTGGTCGCATGGTGCATCGCTGCGCCGTACGGGCAAAGGGTAAGTCGGTACTCGCCAAGAAGGCGGGGCTCGTCCTCCCGTCAGAGGACAAGGCGGAAGCCGCCCGTCGTCTGGAAGAGGGTCGTGAGGTGATCAAGAGGATCACCGGTGGAGAGGGGCACCTTCTCGATCCGGCCATCATCGCCTCGGTCGCCTCGGCGTCCTCGGAGTTCGTCGCCAAGGAAGAAATTCCGTACATGGAAGATCTTCTGGTCTGCATGACCAGGCGTCAGAACGTCGAGAAGCCTGGTCGGCTTCCGAACCGCGAGCGTAACTAGCTCGTTCGCGCAGTTCAAGTTCCTACAAGAAACACAAAAAGACCCGGGCGCATCGCGCGCTCGGGCCTTTTCTCAAATCAGAATTTTTAGTAGATATTATTTCTTTACTACTTTTTTTCTTAGTCTTACTGACTTTGGAGTTATCTCGATGTATTCATCCTCAGACATGATTTCCATTGCTTTTTCAATATCAAGTTTAAATGTAGCAGCTAGGTAAACTGAACCATCGGAACTAGAAGATCTCATGTTTGTTAGTTGCTTACCTTTTGTTGGGTTTACAATAAGGTCTTCACCCTTTGATGTGTTACCGATAACCATTCCGACATATACCTCTGTTCCTGGGTCGATATAGAGTGTTCCTCGCTGTTGTAGGTTGTCTAGTGCAAAAGCCAGCGCCTTTCCTTTCTCCATAGAAACCATTGAGCCGTAGTGAGTTCGGTTTATTTCTCCAACGTGCTCTCTGAATTCAATAAATCGAGATGAGAGTATTCCTTGGCCTTTTGTATCAACTACGAACTGACCTCGGTAACCAAGTAGTCCTCGTGTAGGTATCTCGATAGTGATTCTTTGCTGACCGTCGTGGTTTTTGATGTTTGTTATTAGACCCTTTCTCTCTGTAAGTCGTGAAATAACAGATCCTGCTACTTCGTCAGAAACATCAACAGTTACTTCCTCAAAAGGTTCCATTTTTACACCGTCAATTTCTTTTATAATAACCTGTGGCTGTGATACCTGTAGTTCGTAACCTTCTCGTCTCATGTTTTCACATAGGATGGCGATGTGGAGTTCGCCTCGGCCGTATACTGTAAAGTACTCGTTGTTGTTCCAGTCTATCTTTAGTCCAACGTTAACCTCGAGCTCTTTTTCTAGTCTGTCTCGGATCTGTCGTCCTGTTACGAACTTTCCTTCTTTTCCAGCGAAAGGTGAGTCGTTAACTAGGAAGTTTAGAGAGATAGTAGGCTCATCGATGTTGATAGACGGTAGTCTCTCTGCGAACTCGTCCTGGCAGATAGTGTCACCAATGTACACGTTTGGTAGACCAGCAATCATAACAATATCTCCTGCGATAGCCTGTGTTGTTTCTACTTTTTTTGTGCCTTCGAAACTAAATAGTTTAGTTAGTTTTCCTGATGACATTTGTCCATCATGGTGTTTGTCGAAAACAATATCTCCAACTTTGATAGTACCTTCGTAAACTCGGCAAACTGCTAGTCGTCCTAGGAAGTTGTCATATGCTAGGTTGAAAGACTGAAGTTTTGCTGGAGCTGTTGTGTCTCCGGTTGCTGGTGGAACCTCTTTTAGTATAGTTTCGAGTAGGGGAGTTAGATCCTTTGACTCATCCTCTAGTTTCATTTTTGCAATACCGTCTCGTCCTATAGCGTAAACAGTAGTAAAGTCTAGCTGTTCGTCGTTCGCACCTAGTTCAAGGAAAAGCTCAAGTACCATCTCGTGTACTTCGTCTGGTCTAGCTGCAGGTTTGTCTATTTTGTTTATGATGACGATAGGTTTTAGTCCTAGTTCAAGAGATTTTTTCAAAACAAATCGTGTCTGTGGCATAGGTCCTTCCTGAGCGTCCACTAGTAGGAGAACTGTGTCGATAGACCGCAAAACTCGCTCAACCTCAGAACCGAAGTCAGAGTGGCCTGGTGTATCTACGATGTTTATTTTTGTAACTTCTCGGCCAGAGTCCTTTCCTGGATAATAAACAGATGTGTTTTTTGCATAAATAGTAATACCGCGCTCCTGTTCTAGGGCGTTTGAGTCCATACTTGTCTCACCGGTAGTCATACCAGTTTGTTTCATCAGGGCGTCGGTAAGAGTAGTTTTACCGTGGTCCACGTGGGCTATTATAGCAATATTTCTAATCTCCATATGTTTGATTTGTATATTCGGCGCACTTCTGCGTTAAAATTTCTAAAATTTTCGTCACCTTACCAGTCAGTAAGGCTCCTCTCATTTTCTCATTTTGCCTTGAATTGCATCCAAATATCCAAACCAAAGATACAACTCATTTGAAAAATCCGCCTGAGCGGTGAATTTGAGCCCTAATTAAAGCAAATTTTAGGCTTCGAGTCAAACGCCTTACTTGCCTAAACTCCTAATTATTGCGACAATTTAACATAATGTTCATATCACCAGCAGAGGTTCTAAATATATTAGAGCACTACAAATATTTTTTAATTTTCCCGATTGCAATAGTTGAAGGTCCAATAATCATAATTATTACGGGTTTTTTGGTATTTTTGGGGTATTTGAACATCTATGCGGCACTACCAGTTTTGGTCGTTGCGGATGTTATCGGCGATTCGATGTACTACCTTGTTGGGAAATATTGGAAAAGATCTATATTTATAAAAAGAATCGCGAGTTTTCTTGGCTATAATGAAAAAAGTGAAATATTTCTGGAAGAGCATTTCAAAAAACACAAAGGCAAAACGTTTTTACTGGCAAAAATATCTCACGGTATAGGCGGGGCGGTTCAGGTATCATCGGGTATTGCCGGTGTAAAATACACCGAGTTTTTAAAATATAGTATCTTGGGTACAGTGCCAAAGGCTACAATTCTTTTAGTTATCGGCTACTATGCAGGTAGTTATTATTTAAAAATAGATAACATTCTGAACTATATTGCCACTATAACTCTAACAGCTGTGGTTTTGGTTGTTTTGTATTTTTTGTTGGCTAGATATATTAAAAAATTTCTATTTCAAAAAGAGGTATAAGTTATTAGAAAATTTAATTTGTTGTGTTAATATAAACATATGGAAATACCAACTCTAGCTATTCCAACTTTGACAGGTTTTCATTTTGCTTTCGCACTTACATCATCCTCACTTCTAGTTGCTTTGGGTGTTTTTTCATTTTTATATCTAATCGTTTCAGCTATTTTGTACTATCACTGGATATCGTATGGCATGGGGAGTCATGGTATCGTAGTGGGTGAAATTTTATACCTGGTTGTTGCTGTTCTCTTGTTTGTAACTGCATTTTTATCAGCAAGCTATTATTAAAACATGTCTACAGACGTACTACATTTAGAGGCGGACGAACATATTATTCTAGAAGTTAGGAAACACTGGATTGTGTTTTTTGGCTACGCTATAAGCATGCTTTTTTCAGCGCTTGTTCCTTTTATACTGTTTTCTTTTTCTAAAGTATTTTTCCCAGATTTACTGACGTATTTCCCAGGAAATGTCTCAGCGCTTTTCCTTTTCTTTTATTGTCTGTGGCTGTTGTTTTTATGGGCATCATTTTTTATCAATTGGACCAAATACTACCTAGATGTTTGGTATGTAACTGAAAAAAGAATCATTGCTGTAGATCAGAAGCAAATATTTAACAGAGCTATTTCAAATCTTCGTTTTGATAAAATCCAGGATGTTACAATCGATGTTAGAGGTTTTGTTCCTACATTATTGAACTATGGAAATGTAAAAGTGCAGACTGCGGGCGAGGACAACTATGAGTTTTCTATGGATACTGTTGCTGATCCTGAAAAAGTTAGAAAGGTTATATTTAACCAGCATAACGAAATCGGTGATAAGGGAAGAAATGCGTTCTAAAAAGTAATACACAGGTGGGTGGTGCCAATGTCTCGTAGTGGTTGTATAATTATGGATGTAGGCTTTATTAATAAGTAAATATTAAAATATGAAATCTTTACACATGGTTGCGTTCGTATTGCTAGTAGTTGGTGGTCTAAACTGGCTATTGGTAGCATTCGGCTACAACCTAGTTGATTCATTGTTGGGTGCTGGTTCATCACTATCAATGATCGTATATGTTTTGGTTGGACTTTCAGCAATATTTGAAGGTGCAACACACAAATCTAACTGCAAGCAGTGCAATGCAGGTAGTGCACAAATGTAATCTTTATATAAAAAGATGAAAACAAAATGCCTCGAAAGAGGCATTTTGTTTAGTCAAAAATGTTTGCAAGATATTGGTCTATGTCTCTCTGAGCCATGTCGTAAAAGTTTTGTCCTTGTTCGTGTAGTTTTGTGGATAGAGAGATGCCAACAAATCTCCAGTGCCATGGTTCGTAAATATAGTAAGCGTTATTTTTTGGATATGACATCACAAAACCATATTTGTATGCGTTATCTACCATCCATTTGAATGCCTCAGTTTTATCAAATCCAGTCAGTACTGAACCGATTTTATCTGTAGTAAAATCTAGAGTCGTGCCAAGTTGATGTTCTGAGTAGCCCTGATCGGCTGAGAATTTATTTGCTCCGGAGCCATAAGTCACTTTGTATGCTGATTTTAACGCTGCTTGAGTGTCAAAAGAGCGATATCCTGAAAGTATTTGTATCTTTACGTTCTGGCTTTGTGCTGTGTCGAGCATGTCTTTCAAATGCTTCCACATATCAGAATGAACTTGTACTACTTTATTTTTTATATTTAGATACTGAGGATCCACATCTGTAAGTCTCGGAGGAACATAGTTTTCATTTAGAAAATATACTTTTGAGTATTTTTTGAGGAGTTCAACATCAGTCTCACTCAGTTTTTTAAGTTGACCTACTGTGCTAGTTATATCCTGAATCTGGTTTTGTATGTAAGTACTGTTTCGTCTTTCAACGGTTAGTAGTGTGGTTACAGCGCTTTTCTCATCTATGGCTTTGTTAATATTTTTTTGTGCAATGATGAGTGCTTTGTCAAAAATAGTGATTTGGTTTTTCAAACTCAAGTTTTCGTTTCTTAGATTATAGAAAACATATCCATCAAAAGATAGGGAAGAAAGTATTAAAACAATACTAACAGCAGCTAGGGCTCGGTCTCTGGTAGTTTTTACTTTGCTCTTTTCCATGTTTGCGATTATATCATAATACTCTGGTACTATTTTTCTATAAATTCTGCCAGATTTATGTTGTTATGGTGGGCTGTGTATATAACTTTACCTTTGGAAAGAGTGATGATTTGAGGGGATGCGTGTTTGATATCGAACCATTCTTCCACTTTTTTTGATAAAACAGGCTCGGTCTGGACTGTAACCATGTATATTGTTGGTTTTAGACTCTTTTCTTTAACCGTATTTTCTATTTGTGTTGCTACTCTATCGCTTATATTACAATCATCTGAATGTATGAAAATAGTCACTATATTTTTTTCAGATTGTTCTATTATTTCAGAAAGGTGTGTGGTTTTTTTGAAAACTCGCATGAAGGTATTGTATCAAATAAGTCATATATGGTCAGGACCCGCGTGGCTTGCGCCACGCGGGTCCGGGTTAGCTCGTTTTCAGCTGATCGCCTAGTTCGAGCAAGGTAGTTTCTAGTGTTCCTAGCACCGCCTTTGGTCTTGCACGATCGTCGAACCTTATTGGGTCGCCGATGTTCACCAGTACCTTTCTCGGGAAGCGGTACATTTTCTTTCCGATGGTGATCTTCCATAGCCACTTGATCTCGACCCAGACTGGGACAGTTTTGGGTTTTGATCTGGTAACTAGCACCGCGAGACCACCCTGAAGTTTGCCAATTCTGCTTCCTGCGGGGCTGGTCAGGACTTCCTTGGCTTTGTAAGATCTAGTTCCTTCGGCGAATATCAGTACATTCCCGCCGTTTTTTAGTGTCAGTTCCGCCTTCTCGATTGAAAGGACATTTTTCGCCGTCTCCTCGGCGCTTTTGTTTTCCTTTCTGATGATCGGAAAGAGGTGACTCTTTACCGGCCAGCATAGTGGGGAACTTACGAAGTTGTTGTCGTCAGCTATCGTGTATGGCCCGAGCTTCTTCGGGTTGATCAGTAGCGCCCGTACAAAAAGGGCGATCATGATGAAAGGTTCGATAAGCGAAGGATGATTGGGTACTAGCAGAACCCCACCTTCACCGTGTGGAAACTTGTCCCATCCACGGATTTCAATCAGGCCATCTCTGACGAGATCGAACACAACGTAGACCATGAACATACCTGCTGGGTAAGTCATAGTCCAGAACAGAAATGATTCCACGGCTTTCCTCCGCAAAATACCATATCATAATATTGACTCGTTGTTAATTGTCGGGCATCCTTTATGTATGAGTAATAAAAATGGAAAAATAAAATATTTTGTATACGCTGTGTGGTTTTTGCTTATATCTGTCTCGTTGTATTTTTATTTTTTCTCTGGAAATGTAATACAAACAAAACTAGCAAGCATTTTTGGCTCCTCGCTTGTTCTTGGTTATGTCATTTATCTTATTGCAGGATGTCTTCGTGGATTTACGCTTATACCCATAACATATTTTATTGTTGCGGGAGTTATTTTGTTGCCACCTTTGCCACTTTATATATTAACAATGATAACTGTACTGGTTTCTTCAGCTAGTGTTTATTATTTTTCTGAATACCTTAAATTTGATGAGTATTTTGAGAGAAAACATCCAAAGGAGATTCAAAAAATTAAAAATTTCCTAGTAAAAAACGAGTTACCGATAGTAATCGGTTGGAGTTTTATGCCATTTTTACCAACAGACCTCATATGTTACGTTTGCGGAACTATGGAGGTGGATATTAGAAAGTTTTTATTTGGGGTGATGTTGGGGGAGGGAATCTCTTGTGCGATTTACATTTTCCTGGGTAAAGAAATCATTGGTTATTTTTTCTAATCTTCTTTTTCTTCTCTTGCCTCGAGTATTTTTTTGAGAGTTTCATCTAGTAGAGGAGTCTTGTTTTCCTTGTTATCCTTGGACTCCTTTTCAATTTGATCATAATTCATTTCTTGATTTACACTGCTTGTTGTTGCTGTGGATGTTGAGATTTCTGCACTAAAAGCGCTCATCGGCGTAGTAACTCGAGTAGCCTCCGGTCTCATTTTTGTTGAAGTTTTTTGCAATGATCTACCTGATCTTGATCTGCTATTTTCTAGTATTTTATCAACCATTTCCTTGTGTTTTTGCAAAGACTTTTCTATATCAGCTTTCACTTGGTCCGCTTTTTTTGAGTCTCCATTAGAGTTTAATTTTTCAACATGTGCCATCGTGTTTTGCAGGTCCAGGCTAAACTTGCTTTCAAGCTGTGTTTTTATTGTTTCGCTCAGTTTGTTTTCTGTAGATAGTTTTTCAGCTTCTGAAAGTCTCTCGTTTATGTGTTGGGCTTCAACAGTAGCTTTTGCCTCTGGGCTAACTGCCGTAAAAGTACCCATCTTTTCATTTAAGTTAATTTTGACCGGATAGAGAATATCACCAGGAACTGAATACCTTGCCGCAATAGATGTTCCGCCTGTGGCTGAAACTAAAATAATGATGACAAATGCACTCGCTAACATTTTATGATGGAGCAGTAGTCCGTCTTGGAAAGGGGAGATGATTTTGTTTTCGAGTGTGGTGTACCAAGGAGTTTTAGTTGGGTTTTGCTTTATGAAAATATTGATTTCGTTTAAAACGCTCTGCTTCTCCTCCGCAGTCATTTTTTCGTTATTGTATTGTTTAAATATGTCTTTCATTTTATTTTTCAATGTTTTGATTAGAGTCAACCACATCTTTCAGTTTTTTCAGTGCTCTGTTGAGTCTAACTGAAACTACATTCTGGCTTACACCGAGACTCTCTGACATTTCACTGATGCTCATGTCTTCACTATATTTCATAATGATAACACTGGAGTACATGTTAGGCAGTTCTTTTAATAAACTCATAACATTGGCTCCATCCAGTCTGTTCATTGCTGATTCTAGTTCGTTTGTTTCTGCACTAGGCTCGAATCCTGTTTCTGACATGTTTTCCAGTGAGTCGGTGACATAGTCTTTTTTTCCTCTTCTCCTATATTCATCTATTATCATGTTGCCAGCTACTCTGTATAAAAACGCCCTGATGTTTTGAGGTGCACCATTTTTGGTAATATGCATCCAAGTTTTCATAAAAGTTTCCTGGGTGAAATCCAGCGCTTTCTCTCTGTTGTCAATCTTGAAAAGTATAAAACGAAATATAGCATCCGAGTGGGAGTGGTAGGCTTCCTTAAACTGTTTTTCAAGTACAATGTTTGGCATTTAAGACGTTGTTTATTGAGATATCTTACAGGGGATAGACTGTGCTATTTATCAAATTCTAGCATATTTATAGATAATACAAACAGCACAAAAAACCATATTTAGAATATAAAATAGGGTAGTAGGGAGCGATATTTTACTCGCTTCCTAGTAGTTCGACTACGAACTGAGTTTCTTCACCTTTATATGTTCCTTTGGCTATGCCAATGCCGATTTCTGTGAAGTTTTTGCTCAATATATTTTCTCTATGATACTTGGAATTCATCCAAGCATTTTCAATATCATGCGGGTTAGTAAAAAGTACTGCTAGGTTTTCTCCAGCATACTTAAAACGATACCCGACTTGCTTTAGCCAGTACCATGGATTTTTCCCATCTGTTGAGACGTGGGAAAAATATTGATCACGAGCCATATCCTCTGCTTTTAGCTGGGCAGCTTTCTCTAGTTTTGTATTGTTTTTGAGTGCAGTTGCGCCAGATATGTTTCTGTCTTGATTTGCCAATGAAATGATGGAGCTAGTTGAGATCTTTAATTCATCAGAACTAGTTTGAGCATTTCCAATGACTGGAACAAAAAACATAAAGAAAGAAAGTAGTATACCAATATAGAAGTAAATGATTGATTGCATTTTTCGTGTACAAGAAAGGGCCACGAAGAGTTGCAAATTGTACTTATATTTTTCATATAGTGATCGGTTGCGCTAGTAACTCCCCATAATCCAAGCGCCCAATTTGCGGATTATGGTTCACAGTCCTCACTTGTGAGTTTTAGTTAATAAAAATCGACCTTGCAAATTGGTAGGTCGTTTAACCTAGAGTTAAGGGGTGACCGGTTACGCTACTAGCTCCCTGCATACCAAGCGTCCAGATAGGGTATGTCAGATCAAAGCTTTTCACCAATTTGTACCATAATTATACTACCATCATTTTAGGAGTCAATAGCTTTTATTTTGCTGCACACTTTTCGCAACGACATCTGCCGTTTTTAAAATACTCATCAAAGTATTCTTTTCCGTAGTCATAGTTTAACTCTTCTCCCGCTAGGATTTTTCTACGAGAGAAAACATATATTCGTCCTTTGTGTTCATCTATCTCACAGTTTGGTCGACATGAGTGGTTTATGTATTTTGCTGTATTCTCTGGAATGTTTCCGTTGATCATTCCGTTTTTGCCGATACCAAAAAGATATTTGCTTTTTATGGTGTACTGTTCTTTTTCTGGGACTACTTTGCCTATGTACTCAATAACACATACACCTTTGGGTATGTCTTCTAGTGTAAAGAGACCTTTTCCGGCATTACTTTTTTTAACTTTCAGTTTAAAATCTCCAATTGTGTATTTACTCTTCTTTGCCATGGATGAATTCAGAATAATTTGTAAAGTTTGATTATATATTAATTTTTGTATAAACAAAATCCGCCCTCCTTCGGACTTTGTGCCAAAGGTGGCGGTGTGGTCTACTCGACCTTCAGCTGTTGCATAACCAAGTTCACTTTTGCTTTAGACTCGCTTTTCGTTGGCAAGCCAGTTCCAAAGTAGAGGTTGATCCCAGCGGCACTGACACTACCAGTGCCCCTGCAGTGTGAACACTTGCGGTAGGTGGGATTGAACCCACTGCTGTTGCCGTAGTCGTCGACGTAGTTGCCGAGGTCGATCGAAGATTTCTCTGTCATCGACTCCTTGTGCCCATTACAGACAGGACACTCAAACCGTGTCTTTTTCCGTATCACTCCACTCAGGCACAGATCCAGAAAATCCTGGAGTGTCCACGGGGTGATGCTTGCGATCTCGATGTGCCCTCGCACGTTAAAGCGCAGATTGTTTTTACTCATACCGAACCTTCCTGTTCGAGGGATCACGACATAGATTTGTTGAAGGCCCCGCGTTGACTCTGGAAATGCCGATCTGCCAGGTAAAACTTCACCATCTCGACTACAAATTCCGCAGTCACCGTTGTGGGTTCCTCGGAAATGAATTGATATTTGGGTGGATAGTTGAGCAACATCACCCGAAGTCCGTGCGAAAGATCGGCGACGATGAACTTGGTGCCACCACTTTCAACTACCAGACCCTGGTATAGGGTTTCGCTCCAACCGTCACCTCGGCGCTCTCTCCAGGTGCACTTAAATGCGATCATTCAGTTTTCTCCTTGTTTGGCCGTCTGCCAATGAATTGCCCAGAAACTCCTAATGCGTAAGATTTCTGTCTAGTGGCTAAGAATACTTTTTTTAAAAAATAATGCAAAACCCGCGCGACTGCACTGGTCGTGCGTCGAGCGGGGGACTAGGCCTTGTTGATCAGGTCTGCTGTTTTTACGATTTCTCCTTTTGAATACTTAATTGAGTGCATGATCCTCTGGCTGTC
>CAZSFU010000001.1:21505-30561 GCA_964606205.1 uncultured Candidatus Saccharibacteria bacterium
AGATATTTTCAGTGACGACACATGAGAACCTATAAGCCGATTATTTCTCTACTATTTTTCGTAGCTTATCAATAAAGGCACGTTTCCAAGACCACATAGAAAACCACTTTATCAATGGTATTGCCACTAATCTTAACAATGGCTTATGGATTTCAACTTCATACGTATAGTTAATTCTGGTCCCACCTTCAACATCTTCCATAAAAAGCTCTTCATACCCAGAAGTTCCGAACGATGAAGCGTTAGTTGATTTAAATCCGATATTAGGCACAAGCTCAGTATTCATTTGCACATCAAATACTTTTCCAAAAGATTTTACTCGCGCTTCCATTTCCTGGTGGTTTCCTTGCTTTTCAATAATACGTACCGACTCCGCAATAGCTGGAAAATGTTTTGGCATATTTTCAAAGTCAGAAATTATTTTATATATTTCTTCTTTCGGTGCCTTAACTATCCAAGAACCCCTCAAATGTATCTGCTTCATAAAAACATTATAACAATAATTATTTCTAAACCATATTTGGGTTATACAATAATACCTTAATAAATAAGTCTTTTTGGTGGCTCCGCGGGCGACCTAATTTTTAATGACTGAAAGGAGTATAAAAATGGAAGTACTCTTGTAGTGTAGAGTTATCGAAACTTACAGTTTCAGTACACCTTTTCTATTTTTGTTTCGTTATACTCACAAAAAATTATCAAAGGTTTTCGATCCCTAACACAAACTGATACCCATCAGTTTGTTCCCGCAACGCAAAAAGCACCAAAAGGTGCTTTTCTTGCTCCGCGGGTAGGGATCGAACCTACGACCAGCCGCTTACATTGATTCCAAAGTTGCCTTTGGCATGGACTATATCATCATCCTTCACATAGTGAGTGGGATGTGAGGCGCTTCCCAGGATTTTCATCCAAGTACTCTCTTTCGAGATAGTCTCTACACCTTTCTGAAAATTACTTTTCAGACTTGGCTCGGGATTGCCCCCAGCTATTAAACTGTGGGTTTCCCCGAATTCACCTCATTTTTCATCCTGAATTACTTCAGGAAGCTGCGTAATGCCTTCATGTATTTCCATGTGACAATTGGCGCAAACGAGCACACATTTTTTGATTTCATCTTCGATTCTCTTCCAAGAACGAGTCAGACCATTTGTTGATAAGTCAAAGTCTTTATTGGAAGGATCGATGTGATGGAAACTAAGTGCTCGTTGGCATTTGTTATAGCCACATATCATACATTTACTGCCTTTAGATGCTCTAGCCATTTCACGAAGTTTCTTCCTTCGATTTTTCACGGCTTGTCGCATATAAACGGCGCGATCGGCATAGGTTCTTTTTTCCTTTCTAATATACATGAGTATATTATACCAAGACAGAACCTTCCGACACAGGCGGCTGCTCTACCACTGAGCTACCGCGGAATGTATTCATTCCAGCACAAAAACTCTGGAATATAAAGATAATATCAAAAAATGGAAGGAATGCAATAATGGGGTTATAATATTGAAAACTGGTGTTGTGGCAGCCGACACATGAATAAAATATCTTTTAATGTATGAATAACTTCCTGCCATTGATAAATGAATTTGTTGACAAAAGAGTTATTTTTGAATCGTGGTACCAGGATATTTTGCCGCATTTGAACGGTATAGTTTTTTATGGCTCGTCCGCAAAGGGTACAAATAGACCAGATTCCGACATAGACCTGCTGTTTATTTTACCTCTGGAAATTGAAGAAAAATATACAAATGGAGAATATTTTATAGAGTATAATGGTTATGAATTTAATATTGTTATGAGGTCTATTGAAAAATTGAGAAAAATTGCCTTTGGCGAATATGACCAATTCCAGGCCGAAATATTTAGATCGAGCATCGTTATTAATGAAAAAGGACAGTTATTGAGTAATTTAATCAGTAAAATTACAAAAAATTCCTGATTTGTGCTGGTATTTTGTAGTGGTATAATATATTCAAGGTCTTTGGGTGTTATTAACTAACTCTAAAAATATGAACATAAAAATACGATCTGTAAATTTTGATATTACGCCAGCAATAGATGAATATGTTTCAAAAAAAGTATCGTCTCTAGAAAAGTTTTTGGAGGTTAGTGAGGGTTCAATATGTGAAGTTGAAATCGGTAGAACCACAAAGCATCACAACTCAGGTGATATATTCAAGGCAGAGATAAACCTGACTCAACCAGGTTCAAAGCAGGTATATGCAGTTGCAGAAGAGGTAGACCTATACACTGCTATAGATATCGTTAGGGATGAGGCGGAACGAGCAATAGTTTCTAGAAAAACAAAAGACACAACACTTTTTCGAAGGGGTGCATCTCAGATTAAAAATTTAATAAAGAGGATAAATTTCAAGAAGAACTAGTTTCTTTTTCCTCGTAGGTAGTCACAGTAGTCCATTTCTTTTTTTCCTTCAGGAATGATTCTTTCCAGTACAAGTTTATCGTTTTCTATCCGTGCTTTTTTAACAACAATACGTTTTTTAATTTCGTCGGTGGTCTCAAAAAAATATGCTCCAGGCCATTCGTGAAATGCTCTAATTTTTCTTAAATTGGTGTCAGCATTGTCTGAAAGATTTAATTCTCCATCTTTTTTCTCAATTTTGGTACAAAAAGTTGCTTCACTGTGGTTCTGTTCGGTTGCCGTTAACTCTCCAGAAATCCATTTAGGTAAAACGTCCATCAGCATTCCTGCTCCCAGTTTTGCCAAGTTTTCTTTAAGGTCTAGTTCGTAGGGTGGCCATTCAGTAGTTTCTGCTTTCTTCTTTATTAAAACTGGCCCGTGATCCATCTCGCTATCTAGTTTTATTATAGTTACTCCTGTTTCATTTTCAGATAAAATAGCGCTTTTGATAGGGGATGCTCCACGTAGTTTAGGGAGTAGGGAGGGGTGAATGTTCAAAGTATTGTATTTAGGAAAATTTAAAATACTATCTGGTATCATTTTCCCATAGTGAGTAACGACAAACACATCTGCGCCAGATTTAAAATGATCAAATATTGCTTGTTCAGAAATTTCAGATTTTAATGTCTTTAGTTGTAAGTAGGGAATATTGTTTATACTTGCCCACACTTTTACTTCTTCATCAGTAACTATCATTTTTCTGCCACGAGGCTTGTCTTCTATTGTTACTACAAGCTTTGGCATTAAACCTTTTGATTTTAATTCGTCTAAAACCGTCACAGAAAAAATAGAACTGCCAAAAAATGCCCAATTTAGATTATTCATTCTTTTTGCTTTTAGGTGCTGGTGGTAGATCTTCTAGATCAGTTGCTTTATCTATGAATAAAACTCCATCTAGATGGTCTGTCTCGTGTTGGAAAATCTGTGCCATGAGTCCAGTTCCTCCTCTTTCAAATTTCTTGCCATTTTCGTCATAGGCTTCTACCTTTACTTTGTTAGCACGGCTAACTTTTCCGTATAGGTATCGTACAGATAAACAACCCTCCTCAACTTTTCTTCTGTCTTTTGATATTTTTTTGATTATCGGGTTTATGAAAACTAAATGTTTTGTAGAGTCGTTGTCTTCTTCTGTTTTCTTTAACACTTTAATTTCAGGCACGATTTCCATCTCCATCTCTTTTTCCTCTCGCATTATTGTTTCAACTTTTTTCGATACGACAAATATGCGTAGGGAATATCCTATTTGTGGAGCCGCAATGGCTACACCGTCATCTTGAGACTCCAAAGAATCCACCATTTCTTTTAGGATGCCTTGAATTTTTTTTGACTTTATGTCCTCTACCGGCACTTTTTCGGCTACTTGTCTCAATACCGGCTCATCTCTTTGCAGTATCTTTTTCATATGTTGTAATACAAAATATCATAAATCTCTATAAAAGTGTAGCTGGATCTATGCGAACACTACAGTGAGGCTGTAAAATACGGAGTTTTTCTAGAAGTTTTTGATCTGGCCAATCTCCAGATTTTATCACTATGAGGCCATGAACTGTGTATTTTTTCTGAGTACCTGGACTAAATGCATCAAAAGACTGAAGTTCATATGGTTTCATAAACTCAACAATTTCTTCCATTTCTTTTTTAACAACATTTTTCTCTCCTTCTAAAGACACTTTTATATAGGTTGAAAATGGTGGATATCCTATAGATTTTCTATCTTCTATTTCATCTCGATAAAAATCCATCAGATTTCCTCGTAGGGCATGATCAAATAGTTTCGTATTTTCTTGTCTTGTCTGTATAAGAAAATTTTTTTCTGAGAAATTTCTCATTGCGAGTAGTATATGAAAAACTTTCTCGTTGATCTGGAAATCTGGAATAGATAAATATGAGTCTACAGATATCACAATAGAGTTTTCTATTTTTTGGTTGAGATATGTTATTGCCATTTCTGTACCTATCATTATTCCACCTGGAGTGTCGTAGAACTCATCACGAATTTTGACGGCTTGTTTGTGAGTGGAGACATGGTCTTTGTCCATAACAATGACTTTTGATTTTGGAAAAAGTTTTGTTATTTCGTGTTCAATCCTATCTATACCTATTCCTAACGGTGTAAGCCTCCATCCTCCGCATTTTATACAAAGTTTCATTGCATCATCCCTTTCGCCACAATGGTGACATACAAATAGGTTTTTACTCTCGCCGTTTACATTTTTCTTTCCATATAGAACAACTGGGGCGCTACAGTTTTTGCAAACAACAGTTGTCCCACAATCCGAGCATACGGTAGTAGGGTAGAGACCCTTTCTTCCGCAAAACAGAAAAGTTTTTTCATTGTTTTCTAGTGCTTTTGCTAAAAGTTCTATCGTTTTATCTCCCAAAATCATGAACTCCTTTTTCTTCATGTCAGCAGGAACACGCATGCTCACCAGCTCGCAGTTTGCAGTTGTTAGAGATCTATATTTGATAGAGGAAATCTCTGCATATTTCCCACGTTTTTCGTTCCACAATGTTTCTACTCGTAGCAGGTTGTCTCCAAGTATTAGCCTGATGCCAAGTTCTTTCGCGAGCATTTCTGCTGACTGGCGTATGTCTATATATGGTCTTGTCTGCATTTTATACGCTCTCGAACTTTCGCGTTCTATTATTATTGATCCTAAGTCGTTTCTGGGAAGACATAAAAATGAGCCTGTGGAAATGATAAGAACAGGGTGGCTTTCTAGTGTAATATCTTTCCAGTTTTTTAATATATCTTTTTTTGGTAATCCAGAATGCAGTGTAAAAGTATATTTTTCTATACCTTTTTCTAGAGTGTTTTTTGCGTTCAGTAAATCTTCCGTAGTTGGTAAACAAAAGAAAACGCTCCTGCCTTTTGCAAACTCTTCACGTATTAGACTCTTATATGTCGCATATCTTTCTTCATCGTCCGATTGGAGTAAACAAGTCTCATGATAGTTATCCGTTGTCGATTTTTTCTCTGTCAGTGATAGATCCGAACTATTTTCCAATATTATGTTTGGAATGAGAGAGAACAGTACACTACCAACACTACCGGCATTATAGTCTGCGATTTTTTTAGCCGCTTCGATAAAGCTGTTTGAGAGGAAAGACCTGGTTTCGATGTTGTCTATTTTTCTTATGCTATAGGTAAGTGATTTCAGTTCTGACTTTATCTCTTGTGCTGTGCGGTTTGCTACTACTAGTCCATAAATAGTTCTGTTGCGTAGCGGTATAGATACAATAGATCCAGTGGGGGCGTCGGATTTTGTAAAATATGTGAGGTTGTCTTTCGGTATGCCTTTGCCGATGGGAATTACTGTAAGGATAAACATGAGACCATTATAACAGAAAATACTGTCTTTCTGATTTCGCTATATAGTCGTTTTCCTATATGATAACTTGCATCAAAGTCTCACCGTCTAGAACGTAAATGAAGGTTGGCTCAGTTTTTATAAACAAAGGATTGGTCCCTCTATATATAGGCATAAAGTTTTGTTGACTGGATGTGTCTGTTTCTATTGCGTAAATAGTGTTGCCAATAGAAAAAATAACGGCGTCGTTTCTGTTTTTATAGAAAGATACATTATTTATAGCGTCATCAGGCTGGATAACTTTTGCTGTCCCATTTTGGTTTTTTATCATTATCGCATTATCATCAGTCCAAAGTGATGTTGATTTGTCTTCTGATAAAATTGGGGATTTTATATTTGGAACTCGGTCTCGAATAATTTTACTTCGCAGTGACCAGTATTCTGGATCTTTTGTCGTGATGATTTGTCCTGTTGCGTTTTGAGAAATAAAGATAGGATGTAGAGCCACATTGCCTTTTGATGGAATTACAAAATCTTTTGTCCAAGGAAAGTAACCTTCACGACTAACTATGACTGAATGAGTTTTTGGAGAAAGAGTGAGTGATATTGTTTCATTGTCTTTTGATGTAACAATTTTATCTGAGTTGTCGATGAATACTGAAGTCAGTGGAAGCGGGATGTCGATAGTCAAAGTTCCAGATTTACCCAAAGTATAGTTATCCTTAAATCTGTATCCTAGAAAATATAAAATTATTGAAGAAAATATTGCAACAATAATCAGCAAAATCCAAATATATTTTACATTTTTTACTATGAATGAATCTTTTGCAATATTGTCCATATCGGCTATTATAGTTGTACATTTAATTTATGGCAATTTTCTCTAGAAAACTGGGTATTGATCTCGGAACAGCAAACATTTTGGTGTTTGTTCCTGGTAGGGGAATAGTTCTAAACGAGCCTTCCGTTGTTGCTGTTTCAGAGGAGGATAACCGCATAGTTGCTATTGGATTGGAGGCAAAGGAGATGATTGGCAGAACCCCTGATAACATTATTGCTTATCGGCCAATGAAAGACGGTGTTATTGCTGATTATCGCGTTACAGAGGCAATGCTTCGCTACTACATAGATAAGGCTTTGGGTAAGTGGAATTTTGTAAAACCTGAGGTTTTGGTTTCTGTGCCAGCTGGAGTTACGTCTACAGAACGTAGGGCTGTGATAGAGGCGGCTATTCGCGCTGGGGCAAAGAACGCATATGTGGTGAAAGAGCCCATCTTGGCTGCTATAGGAGCTGGAATACCTATCCACGAGGCTATGGGTCATATGATAGTTGATATTGGCGGTGGTACCACTGACGTTGCTGTGATTTCTTTGGGAGGCATCGTTGCTTCGACTTCTGTAAAATGCGCTGGAAATAAAATAGACTATGCTATTGCAGATTACATAAAGAAAACTTTTAACTTAGGAATTGGAGATAAAACAGCAGAAGATATTAAAGTTAAGGTCGGTTCAGCCATACCTCTAGATGAGGAACTTGTTATGACTATAAAAGGTAGAGACTTTGTTACAGGACTTCCTCGAAGTGTGGAAATAAAAACAAATGAGATTGTAAAAGCAATAAGTAAGGATCTTCGAGAGATGATAAAGGCAATCAAGGATGTATTGCAGGAAACTCCACCTGAACTAGCATCGGATATTATTGATCAGGGGATCATAATGACTGGCGGATCTTCTCAATTGCGAAACTTCCCTGAACTAGTTTTTCGGCGAACAGGCGTAAAGGCTGTTTTGGCAAAAGATGCACTCTACTGTGTTGTAAAGGGAACGGGGATAGCATTAGAGCATCTCGATATGTATAAAAAGTCTGTGATTAGTAAGAGGTAGGTAGCTCGGGTCTTTTTTGTCCGATTTCAGCGTTGCTCGCTCCGGATGCTCCTGCAGAGTACTATATGTACACTTTAGTCGCATTCCTCACTCGCGCCTTGAACTCGAACAAAAATCCTCCGAGAGTTGTTGTGTATTATCTGTTATAATTTCCAAATGCAAAGTCTAGTTGAATCATACAAGAAAACCAAAAATCTCCATCATGCGTACTTTTTGGTTGGTGATAAGGTAAATATTTTAAAGGAGCTTATTTCTTTTATAGAAGGTTCTTTGAATTTTGAAACTTCTGGTAATCCGGATTTTTGGATAGGGCAGTTTGATAATTTGAGTATTGACGATGCTCGTGAGATCTCACAGAAATCGGAAAGAAAGGATTTTGCTGGCAACAAAAAGATTTTCATTATTCAAACTGATTTTATTGGTTTGGAAGCGCAGAACTCACTTCTTAAAGTTTTTGAGGAGCCGACTCCTGGCACACATTTCTTCATAATCTCTCCACAGGATATGCTTTTGCCTACACTGCGTTCACGTATGCAGGTTATTTCTATTGGTCAATTTTTAGAAACTAGTCCGGTAAGTATTTTGAAAATGAATATGAAAGAAAGGTTGGCCAAAATAAAAGAGATAACAGACGGTATTATTGATGATGAGAATACAAAGCAGGACGCTATATCACTTTTGAATACTATCGAGATGGAACTGTATAAAAAAGGAGTAGAACAAAACAGTGAAGGGTTGAAAATTTGTGAACAAACCAGGGCTTCGCTCTATGATCGCGGGGCACCAATCAAAATCATTCTCGAAAACTTACTTTTAAATATCTAGATTTTTGTTATAATCGAACAACTTATGATGTATAGCACAGCACAATTTAAACAAAATTTAAAAACAATAGAGGAGTGGCTCAAAGGTGAGTTTTCTGGTATTAGAACTGGTAGGGCAAATCCAGCTATTCTGGATGGTGTTAAGGTTGATGCTTATGGGTCTGAAATGCCTATCAACCAGGTTGCAAATGTATCGGTAGAAGACGCACGTATGATACGTATCACACCTTGGGATATGTCACAGGCAAAGTCTATAGAAAAATCTATCATGATCTCTGATCTAGGACTTTCTGTAACCGTTGATGACAAAGGACTTCGCGTTATTTTCCCAGATTTAACTACCGATCGAAGAGCGGCTCTTATTAAAATAGCAAAACAGAAACTAGAGGATGCAAAAATCTCATTTAGAGGAGAAAGAGAAAAATCAATAAAAGAGATCGACGCTGCAGAGAAAGCAAAAGAAATATCAGAAGACGAAAAGTTCAGAATGAAAGCGGATCTGCAGAAGGCACTAGATGATGCAACTCGAGTTTTGGAAGAATTGTTTGCAAAGAAAGAGAAAGAAATCGCAGAGTAACAAATGTCTATAATAATATTTTTGATAATTCTAGCTGTGCT
>CAZSFU010000001.1:30661-43906 GCA_964606205.1 uncultured Candidatus Saccharibacteria bacterium
GGGTATACAATCGGCATTGCTTCACCAGTAGAGAACTCAGCAGGAGCCAAAGTAAGTAATGTGCATCTTGTCGTAACTCAAGTACTTCAAAATTCTCCTGCGCAAAAAGCTGGTCTGAAAACCGGGGATTATATTAAAGGTATCGTCGCAGACAACGTAGTCCTTTCCGAGTCAGAAATCACTCCTGAAAACGTTCAAAATATTATTGCAGGTTCAAAATCAAAAAGTATTGAAATTACTTATGTTAGGGGCAAGGAAGAGCAGAAAACAATTGTTGAGCCTAACGAAACTATAGTAAATGGTAAAAAGGCTGTCGGTATAGCTATGGATCAAATCGGTACATTAAAACTTCCTATACATCTCGCTCTTAAAGAGGGGGCAAAATCTACATATTTTTTAACTATTGGAACAGCAAAAGGCCTGCTGTCTTTTTTGGGTAATGCTTTTACTTTCAGATCTGACTTTTCTCAAGTTACCGGTCCTATTGGAATAGCTGGAGTGGTTGGGGACGCAACTAAACTTGGCTTTACATATTTACTTACTTTGACTGCCCTAATCTCTATAAACTTGGCTGTCATAAATCTTTTACCATTTCCCGCTCTTGATGGAGGAAGACTTTTATTTGTGGCGATTGAGGCCATAATACGCCGACCTATTTCACCAAAGTTTGTGCGAGGTGCAAATCTGATAGGGTTTTCATTGCTACTTATTCTTATGGTTGTAGTTTCTGCTCACGATGTTTTCAAACTTTTGTAGTTGATATTTTTTTTACAGGTGATAAAGTAGTCTGTGGGCGGAGTGGTTGACTATCGTCGTACCCGGTCCTAGAACCGTAACCCGACTGATGTCGAACTTCCGCTCCGTCCGACGATCTATTTAGATCGTCAAGACAGGCAAGGCCGCACACTGCGGCCTTTTTATTATCTGTTTTGACCCTAGTCACTTTTTGGGATAGTATTTAGATTATGAGACAATCACAACTTTTCACAAAAACTAGAAAGGAGGCACCTTCTGATGAGGTTTCAAAAAATGCAGAGCTTTTGACTCGAGCGGGATTTATTCACAAGGAACTAGCTGGAGTTTATGTTTTTTTGCCATTAGGAAAAAGAGTAATAACCAAAATCAGCCAAATTGTTCGGGAGGAAATGGATAAAATCGGAGGACAGGAACTTCAGATGACAACTCTTCAACCAAAAGATATTTTTGAAAAAACTGACAGATGGGACGATAAAAAAGTAGATAACTGGTTTAAAACAAAGCTCGCAAACGGAACTGAACTTGGTATGGGTCTTACACACGAAGAACCAGTAGTCGATGCGCTGAGTGGATATATAAGTTCATACAAGGATTTACCTATTTATGTTTATCAAATCCAAACAAAGTTTCGAAATGAGTTGCGAGCAAAAAGCGGTCTACTTCGAGGAAGAGAATTTTTAATGAAAGACATGTACTCTTTCGCAAGAACACAAACTGAACACGATGAACTTTATGAGAAAGCAGCAGAAGCGTATCACAGAGTATACGCAAGGTTGGGAATAGGCGATATTACATATAGAACATATGCCGATGGTGGTATTTTTACTAAACGTTTTAGTGATGAGTTTCAGACATTGAGTGACGTTGGGGAAGACACTATTTATCTTCACGAGGGTAAAAAGATAGCTGTAAATAAAGAAGTCTATACAGACGAAAATCTAGAGAAAATGGGTCTTAAAAAAGAAGACTTGGTTGAGAAAAAAGCTGTCGAAGTTGGGAATATATTTCCGTTAGAATCAAAATACACTGATGCTCTAGAGGTGTTTTATACAGATGAGAATGGAAATAAACAATCAATAATTTCTGGTTGTTACGGAATAGGAATCAGTAGACTCATGGGAGTTCTGGCTGAAATATTTTCTGATGAAAAAGGTTTGGTATGGCCAAAAGAAGTTTCTCCTTTTGCTGTTCATTTAGTAAGACTTGGAACAAATGATGAAACTGTAAAATTTGCAGACAAAATTTATGCTGATTTACAAAGTAATGGTATAGAGGCTCTATATGATGATAGAGACTTGAGACCTGGAGAAAAATTTGCAGATTCAGATCTTATCGGTATTCCTGTTCGGTTTGTTATAAGTGATAAAACTGTTGCGGAGAATAAGATTGAAGTTAAATTAAGAAATTCTTCTGAAGCTCAGGTGGTTTCTGTTGAAGAAGCGATTAAACATCTAGTTTAGTCATGTTTGTGTGTTTGTTCCTACTTATATCTTTCAAAAAGTAATCTATCTAGCCCTGGTGGGATAGCGAACTTCTCATTGCTCAAGAAAACAATATTGAGACTACTTCATTTGTTTTCTAAGCTCTTGCGAAAGGCTTTTTTGAGACATAAGTACAAACAGGATTTTCGTGCTAATATAGCCAAAATGATAAAAAACTTTGAACAACTAAAACGGCTAATTTCCAATGATATTGGGATAGATTTGGGTACAGCAAACACACTAGTTTATCTTCATGGAAAAGGTGTTGTTTTGAACGAGCCGTCTGTTGTAGCTGTAAACCAGAAAACTGGCAGGGTGGTGGCTGTTGGAAAGGATGCAAAAAACATGCTAGGTAGAACACCAGCCCACATCGTAGCCGTTAGGCCATTAGTTGATGGTGTTATTTCTGACTTTGAAGTTACAGAGGAGATGATTACTTATCTTTTGAATAAAGCGCAGAAACAAAACAAAAAATTATTAGGTCCTCGAGTCGTGGTTGGTGTTCCATCTGGAATAACAAACGTTGAGATACGTGCTGTGCGTGATGCGACCAAAAATGCTGGTGCGTCTGAGGTGTACATTGTAGAAGAACCAATGGCGGCAGCTATTGGAATGAGACTGCCTATTTTGGAACCAGTTGGAAATATGATTATCGATATTGGTGGTGGCACATCAGACATTGCTGTTATATCTCTCGGCGGTGTTGTGCGAGCCAAAAATCTTCATGTAGCTGGAGACAAACTTAACAATGACATAATGTCATATGTTAGATCAGAGTTTAAAATTTTGATTGGAGAAAAAACTGCTGAAAATATAAAAATATCTATCGGTGCGATACTTCCAGGTGATGAGCCCCTAGAGTCTACTATTCGAGGTAGAGATCTTATTTCTGGCCTACCTCGAGAAGTAGTTATAACAGACTCAGATATACGCGAAGCCATAAGCCAATCAATAAGCACTCTAATAGAGGGAATAAAAGAGGTTCTAGAAACTACTCCACCAGAAGTTTTGGCTGATGTTATGCAAAGAGGAATATTTTTAGCGGGTGGAGGGGCGCTCATAAAAGGTCTAGCAGAGTTGATACAGGAATATACAAAGATACCGGTTCATATTGCTCTAGATCCTCTAACTGCTGTTGCGAGAGGTACTGGTATAATACTCGAGAATATGGAAATGTATAAAGACGTATTAATCACAAATAAAGATGAACTACCTCCTAAAAAGTAAACCAAAAAACCAACTGAGGGGAAAGGTTTTGTTTGTTAGCGGTTTCTTTTTTGTATTAATTATAATCGGATTTGTTTTTCCAACATTTACTCGGAGATTTTTCTACTCAATTTCTGTACCGCTTTGGAAATCAGAGAACTTTATTGCGAAACCTTTTGTTGGTTTAAAGTTTTATTTTGTAACAAAAAATTATTTAATAAATAAAAATTTAGCTTTAGAAGAAGAGAATAACAGATTGGAGTTGAGTCAAATAGATCATGAGATTTTATTAAAAGAAAATCAAGAATTAAAAGAGCAAATAGGCAGAACGTCGGGGAAAAATCTTGTGTTTGCAAAAGTTTTATCCAAACCACCACGGTCTCCGTATGACACTTTTGTTATTGATATTGGTTCAAATGAGGGAATAGTTCCTGGAAGCCGGGTCTATTTATCTAGTAACGTTATTATTGGACTGGTCACCTCTGTGACTCCAGGAACATCATTGGTAAAAATGTTTTCGACTGGAGACAATAAACAAGAATCGACGAACTCTAGAACCGGAGCATCGTATGTATTGACTGGAAAAGGCGGTGCTAATTTCCAGGTGGAAGTGCCAAAAGAGGCAGATATACTATGGGGAGACGCTTTTCTATATCCATCTCTGGGGGTTTCGGTTTTGGGTACTGTTTATTATATTGACTCAAACTCTCAGAGTTCGTTTAAAACATTGTATCTCCGTATACCAGGTAACGTTTTTCAGACTCAGTCAGTTTTTGTAGATAATGCTACAAAATAGGTTGGTGTGATATTATATTTTTGTGAATAAAACCCTTTATAGAGTAATAACTTTTTTTGCAGCTTTGTTAGCCATTTTACTTTTGCCTTGGTGGGTTTCTGGTTTATTCCTGTTATTAGAGATAGTTTATTTTTCAGCTTTTATTGAGGCTATTTTCCTTGGTTTTGTTTTGGATAGTCTATACTCGAGCATGTATCCATTTCCATATGTAATAACAGCAGGAATTTTTGTGTTAATCTGCGCAACAATTTTTGCCAAAACCCAAATAAGAACTTGATATGTTTCATCAATTAAAATATTTTTTTAAAAAAAGAAATTTGAGTTCTAACAGGGATATAGACCCTGATGAGATTTTTCTTGATTCGAAAAACTTACCCGAGTTTAATACTGACCAGTTCGAAGGGCGAATAGAGAAACCAATATCAAAAAATGTTTATTTTTTGACAACCACTTTTATACTTTTTGTTGGTCTTGTTTTTTCTTACAAAATTTGGAGTTTACAAATATCTCAGGGTCAGATGTTTAGGAAGAGGAGTGACAATAACAGCATGAATAAAACAGTCATATATTCTGATAGAGGAGTTATATATGACAGAAACAGTGTTCCTTTGGCTTGGAATAAAATAAACCCACTTACTTCTGACTATTCGTTTCGGGAGTATGCTACATCTACTGGCCTATCAACTATTATTGGTTATGTAAAATATCCCACAAAAGATTCTTCCGGCGTCTATTACCAAGACAAGTTTCTAGCTAAAGATGGTATGGAGAAAATATACAATGATCTCCTGAGCGGAAAAGACGGTACTAAAATTGTTGAAACTGATGTAAAAGGAAATATTATTTCAGAAAGTATGGTCCAAAAACCTGTTGATGGACAAAATATTGTAACAACGATAGATATTCGATTGCAGAGAAAAATGCATGATTCGCTTCTGGATATTGCGGATAGAGCGGGCTATAAAGGTGGTGCTGGGGTTATCATGGATGTGCATACGGGTGAGATACTAGCTAGTAGTAACTTTCCTGAATATGATTCGCAAATAATGACGGACGGCTCAGATAGTGAAAGAATAAATAATTGGATAAAATCCACAAACCATCCTTTCTTGAACAGAATAGTAGATGGACTTTACACTCCTGGATCTATTATGAAACTTTTTGTTGCGATGGGGGTTTTGGATCAAAATATTATTTCACCCACAAAACAGATTTTAAGTACAGGTTCCATAACTATTCCAAACCCATTTTTTCCCGATAAGCCATCTGTTTTTATGGATTGGAAAGCTCATGGTCTGGTAGATATGAGGCGAGCTATCGCGGTTTCTTCAAACGTTTATTTTTATGAAGTAGCTGGTGGGTATAAAGATCAAAAAGGTCTAGGAATAGCTAACTTGGAAAAGTATGTTCGCATGTTCGGTTTTGGTACAACAACCGGTGTAAATTTCCCCGGTGAGAATGCTGGAACAATACCTAATCCTGAATGGAAGAAAAAAGTTTTTAAGGGAGAAGATTGGAGAGTTGGTGATACATATAACACTGCCATAGGTCAGTACGGTTTTCAGGTATCACCAATACAGGTTGTTCGGGCAGTAGCAGCAATAGCAACTGACGGCAACTTGCTAGTGCCCACTTTTATAAAAGGGACCGAGGTGAATGTTGCCGGCAAGGTAGAGCTGGATTCTAGATACTATAAAATTGTGAAAGAAGGTATGAGACAAGGTGTTACTTCTGGAACATCACAAGCAATAAATTTTCCATTTGTTGAAGTGGCTTCAAAAACAGGAACCGCACAGATCGGAGTTGCAAAAGACGAGGTAAACTCGTGGGTTGTTGGTTTTTGGCCATATGAAAATCCAAAATATGCATACGCGGTTGTGATGGAGAGGGGTTCGAAGAACAATCAGTTTGGGGCGGTATTGGTTATGAGTGAATTTCTAGACTGGGTCCACATATATTCTCCTGAGTATTTGAAATAACCTCCAAATTTGGTGAACACCACAAGAGTACTTCTTGTTTTATAAATAAAACAAAGTCGCTCCTCGTTCCCAAATTAAAAATATTCGTCACCTTAGCACTAACTAAGGCTCCTCATCTTTTTAATTTCTCACGTCGGATTTCTCTCAAATTTTGATGTTAGTGTTTGTTTATAGTCTACTGTCTTTGTGCAAATTGACCATAAGGCATTTTTAGGCTATACTTTGCGGAATTAATCAATAAAACAAGCCAAAAAACAAATGAAGGAATATTTGACACAAGAGAAATATGACGAGTTTAAGGCAGAGTTGGCACTACTGAAGGGAACAAAGCGAAAAGAGGTTGCAGAGGCACTAGAATACGCAAAGTCACTGGGTGATTTGTCTGAAAACGCAGAGTATCATGAAGCTCGAGACGCGCAGGGTGTGATAGAAGATAGAATATCAAAACTAGAAGAGTTGCTAAAAGACGCAACGATCGTAAAGACTTCAAACACAGGAGTTGTTGGTGTTGGTTCAATAGTTTCTGTTGAGAAAGACGGTAAGAAGTTTGAGTACACTATTGTTGGTTCTGAGGAGTCAGACGTAGTGTCTAATAAGATTTCAATGAGATCACCATTCGGTCAAGCGATAATGGGGAAGAAAAAAGGCGATCAGTTTAAGTTTCAAGCTCCTAACGGAGAATTGGTTTATACTCTTAAGGAAGTTAAATAATATTAAAATGACCTCCGAAAGGGGGTTATTTTATTATTACTGATATGCTAATATATCAAACATGGCATCACTAGAAGAAATAAAGCAGGGAAGACTTGCTAAACTACAAATATTAAAAGACAAAGGCATCAACCCTTATCCAGCCTCTGTACCAAGAGATTTTTCTATAGCTTTTTTGAAATCAAACTTTGATTCAAAGGTTGCAGATGGAGGAAAGGTTTCTGTTGCTGGGCGAGTAATGGCTTTGCGTGGACAGGGCGCTATACTTTTTGCTGTACTTTTTGATGGGACAGAAAAAATACAGGCGATAATAAAAAAAGATAATTTAACTGAGGAAGTTTTCTCTCTTTTTGTGGACACTGTTGATATTGGAGATTTTATTTCTGTAACAGGACTTCCACTACTTTCTAAAACAGGAGAACAAAGCGTAATGGCTGAGTCATGGGTTATGGCTGGAAAGACACTACTACCTTTGCCAGAAAAGTGGCATGGACTACAGGATGTAGATGAGAGATATCGAAAGCGATACCTAGATTTTCTTATGGACGACGATTTGCGAGCTTTGATAGTAAAGAAATCAAAGTTCTGGTCCGTTGCTAGAGAGTTTTTGAATAAAGAAGGTTTCCTGGAGGTGGAGACCCCAACTATAGAAGTAACTACTGGTGGTGCTGAAGCTAGGCCTTTTAAAACACATCACAATGACTTTGATCTAGATGTTTTTATGCGTATATCAGTTGGAGAGTTGTGGCAGAAGAGACTGATGGCTGCTGGTTTTGAAAAAACATTTGAGCTTGGAAGAGTTTATAGAAATGAAGGTTCATCACCTGAGCATTTGCAGGAGTTCACCAACCTGGAGTTCTATGCATCTTTCATGACTTTCGAAGATGGAAAGGAGTTGGTTAAAAAACTTTACAAAAAACTTGCAGAAGATACTTTTGGTAAAACTGGATTCGAAACTCGAGGTCACAAGTTTGACCTAGCAGGTGAGTGGCAGGAGCTCGACTATGTTGAAACAGTAAAGAAAATGACTGGAGTTGATGTTGTAAACGATAGTATAGAAACACTTCAAGCAAAACTTGATGAGCTAAAGGTTAAATACGATGGTAACAACAGAGAGAGAATGACAGACAGTCTATGGAAATACTGCAGAAAGTCTATCGCTGGTCCAGCTTTTCTGGTAAACCACCCAAAACTAGTTGCACCTCTTTCAAAAGAGCATCCAGATAACACAAACCTTACAAAAACATTTCAAGTTATCTTGGCTGGCAGTGAACTTGGTCGTGCGCACGCAGAACTAAACGATCCAATTGACCAAGCACAGAGATTTAGTAAACAAAAAGAACTTATCGAAGGAGGGGATGAAGAGGCTATGATGTCAGATGATGAATATGTTGAAATGCTAGAGTATGGCATGCCTCCTACATTTGGATTTGGCTTTGGTGAGCGACTGTTTTCTTTCCTCGCTGACAAACCGCTACGAGAACTTCAAACATTCCCACTTATGCGACCTAAGAGCGAGTAAAACTTTATAATTGACCTTTGGATTTGTGTGTGTTATAAATAACTGGAAAGGAGAACCCCATGACTGACTCACAGAAATGGCGGCTCGAGGGGTACGACACGTTCGATAGTGAGTTCTACGAACTTCCCGGCGAGTACGACGATGAGGCCGGCGCGGTTCAGGCCGCTAAGGCCCGTCTTGTGAAGCTCGAAACCACCCAACCATCAAGCAAATCTGGTGGTCAGGATGGCATCCAGGATCGCGTCTACATCTTGGGCCCTGACGGGAGCAGACGGCGCTACACCTAAGCACACTGTAACGGGGAGGGGTAACTCTCCCGCGTTACGAAAAACGAGTCGACTACGGTCGGCTTTTTCGTGCATACTATAATTGACTTCCGTATTGGCGGGTGTATAAATAACTTGGGAGTGTCTGACCTGAGGATGGTGTGAAGACGAAAGCGCTTTCACCTCATGAGATTACGACATTGCTTCCACTCCTTACCATGGGAGGATAGTGAGTAATGTAATATGGTCTTGTACACATCGACCTAGCCTTAAAAAACAGGCCGGGCACTCCCCGCGACCGCCAACTCGGCGGTCTTTCTCTTATCCAAAATAGTCTATTGACAGATTTTTATAAACATGTATACTACTAAACGTGGACAGGGGTGGCGTTCTGGAGCGTTGGGAGTTTTCCCCGCACTGGAGCGTAGACTCAAACACCACGTAGCCTGCGACGGAGTTCGCCGTAGCAAGAAAGCTTTAATCGGCGTCTTGTGGGAGGCGTCGCAGGCTGAATGTCTTTCAACAAAAAAGAAAGAAGAGGAGGTAGATTGAGATAACTGGTGACCAGCGGGTCAACTAACTGAAAGAAAAGGGCGGCGAAAGGGTAGTTGGTAGAACCCTCGGAGGAGCCCGGAATCCTCCGTGAAGTCAGCAACACTGATTTAGACAGTGTAAAAAAGCTAGAGCCGATGGCGGCAAGCCACTCGCCACAAGCTTAGGGGCATGAATCCGAAGCAAAAGTTTTTGGTCGGCGGGGATGTATATTTCCCGCCGACCACCCACTCTGCGCAGCCACCCTGGCTGTGCTTTTTTGTATATAAATTTAAAACAATAATTGAGCGCCACTTATCCACCTTTTTGTGGGTATTTATGTTGGACAGTGGGATGAAGTGGTATATAATGTTATGTAAGTGGGAAGAAGTGGGATGTGGTAATTATTTAAAAAACCACAAATATCAAAATATGTTTATAGGAGAATACACACACAGCATCGATGATAAAAACAGACTCTCGCTTCCAGCGAAGTTTCGTTCTGAGATGGGTAAGAAGGTTGTGGTTACTCCTGGATTGGATGCTTGTTTGTTTGTGTTTACACAAAAAGAGTGGAGTACGATTTCTGAAAAGTTAAATCAATCTTCACTTCTACAGGCAGACAACCGAAGTTTCAACCGTTTTATGTTTGCAGGCGCGGTTGAAGCGGAGATAGACTCGATTGGACGTATTTTGATACCAGACTTCCTTCGGGATCGTGCAAATCTTAAAAACAAAGTTGTTGTGATAGGTGTTTCAAGTCGTGTTGAGATCTGGGCAGAAAAGACTTGGACAGATTACAAGAAAGTTGTTGAGAAACAGGCCGATACTTTAGCCGAGAAACTTGGCCAAGTAGGCGTCCTGTAACATGATCCACAAAACTGTTCTTTTACATGAAAGTATAGATGGGCTAGATATCAAAAGTGGCGACATTTTTGTTGACGGCACTTTGGGTGGTGGTGGCCACAGCGAGGAAGTATGCAAGAGGTTTGGTAGTTCCGTTGTCATGATCGGAATAGACCTTGATCCTGAAGCAATAGAACGTGCCTCTGCACGAGTAACTCCTCTCAATCCTGGCGCACGCTACGCATTGGGCAGTTTCCGAAACATAGACACTATCCTGGATAGTTTAAATGTTGGAAATGTCGACAAGATTTTGCTAGATATCGGTCTCTCATCGAACCAGTTCGAGGATTCTGGAAGAGGTTTCTCATTTCAAAAAGATGAGCCTCTGATAATGTCTTTCAAAAAAGATTTGAAACCAGAAGATTTAACTGCAAGAGAAATCGTTAACACATGGGAAGTAGAAAATATAGCTACTATCCTGAAAGGTTATGGTGAAGAGCAATTTTCATGGAAGATTGCAAAGGCTATCGTCGCCAAACGAGAAGAGAAACCAATAGAGACAACTTTTGAACTTGTGGAGATTATAAAGCTGGCAACTCCAAAATGGTACCACCACAAGAAAATCAACCCAGCTACAAAAACCTTTCAAGCTCTACGCATCACAGTGAACGATGAGATAGAGAGTCTGAAAGAGGGAATTGTAAAAGGTTTCGAAAGGTTAAACTCTGGAGGACGACTAGCGGTCATATCCTTCCACAGTATAGAGGACCGAGTAGTTAAAAATTTTTATAAAGAAAAAGTCACTGAGGATCTGGCGAGTATGGTTAACAAAAAGCCGATCACTCCAGGAGAAAAGGAACTAAAAGAAAATCCGAGGTCGAGAAGCGCAAAATTAAGAATAATTCAAAAAATATAATGATAAAAGAAAAAGTACTACAACTAAATAATGAGATCATCAATAACGAAAAGGTTATATTTTGGAGTATTTTAACTGCAATTCTTTTTTGTTTTGGATTTTACATGTTTTTAATAAATTCAACAGTTCACAATGTGGTTTCAAGACAAAATCTAGAATCAGAGGCTTCAGCACTTACACTCAAGCTGGGTAACCAGGAGTTTCAGTACATAACAAGTAGAAACAACGTGACTCTAGCTATGGCACACACACTTGGTTTTAAAGATGTTTCAGAGAAAACTTTCATTTCAAAGAATAGTAGCCGACAAGTTTCATTTCTTTCTAGATAATTTGGTTTCAAATTTATATGTTTTTTGATAAAATATAGTCTGCTATATTTTTCAACATGAAGTACAGTTACATCTCAAGAATTCGAATAATTTCCGCTGGTATTTTTTTATTTGCTATTTTGCTTATCGGAAGACTTTATGTGCTTCAGATAGTTAGAAATGATAACTATATAGTTAAGGCAGACAAACAGTACTCTTCGTCTGCTAACAAGGTATTCAGTAGAGGCAGTATTTATTTTTCAAACAAAGACGGAACTCTAGTTTCTGCGGCAACTCTAAAATCTGGATTTATTATTGCAATAAATCCAGAAATTTTAAAAAATCCAGAAGATGCCTGGTTGAAACTAAATGCAATCATAAATATTGATCATGATATTTTTATCTCAAAAGCAAACAAGAAAAACGATCCTTATGAGGAAATCGCTACTCATGTTGATGAAGAAGTTGGAAAGCGTATTTCTGATTTAAATATAAAGGGATTACAGGCATACAAGGAAAGGTGGAGGTTTTATCCTGGAGGCAATACGGCTTCTCATATTGTTGGTATATTGGGATACAAAGGTGACGTGTATGCGGGCAGATATGGGCTTGAGAGCCAGTACGATGGCGTTTTGGAGCGTAAAGACGGTGCCTATGTGAACTTTTTCGCAGAAATGTTTTCTGATATACGAGCTGCGGCCTCTCCAACGGAGGAAAACGAGGGGGATGTTGTCACGACTATTGAACCTACAGTACAGACGTACCTACAGTCCGTGTTGGCTAGTACAACTTCTAAATGGAATTCAGATCTGACGGGTGCAATAATCATGGATCCGAAGACGGGAGAGATTATTGCGATGGAAACTTATCCATCTTTTGATCCAAATAAGCCAGAGGAGGAGAGTAGTGCAAGGATTTTTTCTAATCCTCTTGTTGAAAACGTATACGAAATGGGTTCTATCATAAAACCTCTTACTGTGGCTGCTGGTATTGATACTGGAGTTATAACACCCAAAACAACCTACTACGACAAGGGTTACGTTATGATTAATGGCAAGAAAGTTTCTAACTTTGATGGCAAAGAGCGAGGCGTCGTGAATATGCAGGATCTATTGTCGCAGTCACTTAACGTCGGTGCGGCATACGTGGAGAAGCTTGTTGGTAATAAAAGATTTGCAGACTATATGTTTGCATATGGTTTGGGCGAGAAAACTGGTATCGAGTTACCAAACGAGGCAAAGGATCTTGTAAATAATCTAAAAGGTAACATTGATATAGATTTCGCTACTGCATCATTTGGTCAGGGTATCGCGTTAACACCAGTTTCGACAATACGTGCGATATCAGTTATTGCTAACGGAGGCTATTTGATAAATCCTCATTTGGTAAAAAAAATAAACTATAAAATGATGATATCCAAAGATACCCCAATAAACTCCGGTAAGCTTGTATTAAAAAGAGAAACAACAGAGGAGGTTGCAAGGATGATGACGTACAGTGTTGATAATGTGCTTTCAAACGGATCACTGAAAATACCCAACTATAGTGTCGCTGCTAAAACAGGTACCGCTCAGATTGCCAAAGACGGGGGTGGAGGGTACTATGACGACAGGTTTTTGCATTCGTTCGTTGGATTTTTCCCGTCATATAACCCTAGATTCATAGTGTTTCTGTATACACTACATCCGAAGGGGGCACAGTTTGGTTCCGAGACACTTACACATCCTTTTATGGATATTGTTAATTTTCTCATTAATTACTACGAAATCCCGCCAGACCGTTGAAATTACTTCATATACTTCGTTGTGATTCGATTTTATTCGATCACCGTACGTTAGAGTACGGCTCACTCATAAAATCTCTCACGCCTCGTCTCTAAAGCAATTTCCACAGTCTGAATACAATAAATTTTATGGATTATTTAAAA
>CAZSFU010000001.1:44006-47782 GCA_964606205.1 uncultured Candidatus Saccharibacteria bacterium
GGAGCTGTTATATACAATGCAGATGACAATGTTTCCTATGAGTTAGCTCAAAATTCAAAAGTAAAAATGGTTTCAGTCGGCATAAAAAGCGGTTTGCAAATTGAGGGTACTAACTTTGAAATTCTATATAGTAGTGGCAAAAATGGTTCAGTTCCAACTGGTATGTCATTTTCTCTAAAATACAAAGGCGAAACATATCCTATAAATGTTTTTGAAACTATAGGTGTACAGAATGAGTATGCAATTCTACTAGCTTTTGCCGTTGGAATTGAGTTTGGATTGAAACCTGAGCAGATTGTACAGTCATTGGGGAAATACACAACACAACCTGGAAGAATGAAGTTGGTTCCTGGTATAAAAGATACTCTCATAATAGATGACTCATATAACGCATCTCCAATAGCCGTAGAAGAATCCATAAAAGTTTTGAGTGATATTAAATCAGTTGAGAAAAAGGTTGCCGTGATAGGTGATATGTTGGAGCTCGGTCAGTTTTCTGCGATAGAGCATAGACGAGTGGCGCAGATGCTAAATGGTGTAGCTACGGATGTTATCTGTGTTGGTATTCGAGCAAGGAAAATAGTAGAGGAACTACTAAATCTAGGTTTTCCAGAGTCAAAAATAAACTCATATGATACGTCAGACGAAGTAGCTAATTATTTGCAAAACATGATTGGAGAAGGTGATATTGTTTTGGTAAAAGGATCACAAGCAATGCGAATGGAAAAAGTAGTTGAGGAAATAATGAGATACCCGCAGGATGCAAAGAAAGTTTTAGTGAGACAGGATGAGGAGTGGAAGGGGAGGTAGTAAAATAAATATTAATCAAAATAAAAAATATAAGTGGCGTATTCCCCGTAGGAAATACGCCACTCCGTTCAGAGCCGACTATTTCTTGCGCTTGCTTTCGAGATAGTGGATTGCGATCCCGTTCAGTCTCCAGCGCAAATTTCTGCCATCTTCGCTATAGAGGTCGACGGGGCTTTCATCCATTGCCCAAGTGAGTGCCCCAGACAAGCGAGCCCTCTGAAGTTCTTCATCGGGACCCAGAGAGTCCATGAGCCTAGGCAGTGCCCACGCTCGGATATCCACCAGCATATCAGGCGTGAACCACTGGTTACGCAGGATATCCGAGAGTGCGCCCCACGCGACGCAAGCCTCAACGAGAGGCTTCGTCTTGTCGTATTCACTGGTGAGCCTTTTCACACGATCAAGGCTTACCTCGCGAGGCAGGTGCATCGGAGCTTTCATTTCTCGTTCCACAGTTTTCCACCGGTGGAAGCTTTGAAAGAGAAACTCGTTCACCTTTCTCGGAAAGGGCTGTTTGCGTAGATCGTCGTCAACCCTACTGAGAAAGCCGACAAGCTTTGCGTGCGAGGATCCGACGAGTTCAGTCCACGAAAGCGAAAGGCATTCACCGAGCAGTTCGTTAACGATCAGTCTACGGGCGATCGTAGCGATGGCGTGATTCTCTTCCTGAGTTGTGAGCCCGAGGAAGAAATCTACTTTCAAGTTGAGACAACGAGCCTCGTCCTGATTGCCCCACTCATGCTCTGTCCGTAGTCCACTCTTCCTAAGCTTTGCAGCTGCATATAGTAGGCCAGTAGCTCCTGCCTCCGTGGTACACGTGTCCCACTGGGACATGAATTCTTGCCAGTTCTTCAGTTTACTCAGTTTCATCACAACTACCTCCGTGTTCATAGTCGCCCTGTTCTGGGCAACTCTATCTGTTTTATACATTTTTAAAGTACCAAGGTCAAATGAGTTTTTAAAAATGTTCTAATGACAATAGGATGTTTTTAGTGAGACAGGAGGAAGAGTGGAAGGGAAGAAAATTTGTGATCTTACCGGGACGACCGCTACTCGGTCAGTACCCCAATTGGATTTTTTAATTCATTTCATTCTTAAAAAATCTCAATCGTGCTTCGACTCCCGGGACTTTTTTCTCCGAAAAATGTGACCTTACCGGGAATCGAACCCGGATTTAAGCCTTGAGAAGGCTTCGTCCTAACCGTTAGACGATAAGGCCAATAATCTAAATTTAAAACTAGGGAATCAAACCGGCTTTCCTCCTTACAGGAGCAGTACACCTTTCGCTCTCTGGCTACAGAGTGCTCAAGGTCTTGCAGTTGGGTCCCTGTCCCAACTTCACCTCTCAAAGGCCTCGCCTAGCCGTTAGACGATAAGGCCAATCGAACATGAAAACTATAGCATTTTTTACAAAAAAATCAAAAACGGTGGTATAATTTATGTATGATAAAAAGTAGATTTGATTCATTCGTGAACGCGTTGAGAGGTGTAGGGTTTGTATGGAAAGAAGAATCTAACTTCGCTGTTATTTTATTTTTCGCTTTATTGTCTATTGCTATCGGCTATTATTTTGATTTTACCTTAACAGAGTTTTCTATTTGTGCTGTTATTATCACTATTGTTCTGGTAGCAGAAATGGTTAACACTGCTATTGAGGATCTTTGCAATAAAATAGAGCCAAATCATGATCCTGTAATAGGCAAGATAAAAGATATTTCCAGTGGAGCCGTGCTGGTTGCATCTTTTGGTGCTGGAGTTGCTGGACTTTTGGTTTTCTTTAATCATTTTTTCTTTTGGTAGCCAATTTGTGCTCACTATTGAATAATATATAATTGAGAGATGGAACAAAATTCTGAAAAACTAAATTTTACTAGCCCAGAGGCGGAAATCGCATTTTTACGAGAGCAGATAGCAAACAAGGAACAGGAGTTGAGAGAAAAAAACGTATCTTTTTCAAATGAAGAAGTCGTAAAGGAACAAATAAATAAATACAAAAATTCTCTACCACAGGATGTTCTGGATGAGACTGTAGCGCTTTCTAAAACAGATGTTGAATCTATAGTTTTAAACCTAGAGCCAGAACAGCATGATAAAAAAATAGAGGAGCTACTAGGTATCATGACCACAAAAGGGGTAAAAAACGCTATGTCAGTTTTGTATGAGATGAAAGACCCTCACTTGGAGGATGACTTTCATCGTTTTTTGACTCAATATATTGGACGAGGTTTTCCGGCAAAAGATGTAGACGTGTATGATAGAGAATATAGAGGACTCAATATGACACTATACGAAGTTGTCATGCCACAAGTAGATGATGAAGGTCAAAATAAAAACCTCAAAGAATTGATTTCCAGCATGGAGCAGTTTCTAGCGGGTATGATGTCTGTAACTGCAAAAGATAATACAAAAAACTATAAGGAAAACTATATTGTACTCGAAATAGCCAATGCAAACGGGAGCGATCAATTTATTTTCTATGTTGCTGTTCCAAATGTTCATAAGCAACTTTTTGAAAAACAAATCATATCAGTATTTGCAGGTGTAAGACTAACAGAGGCGACTGGTGACTATAATATATTCAATCAGGATGGTGTTTCACTAGGCTCATATCTCGCACCAAAAACAAATGCGGTTTATCAGTTTAAAACTTATGAGAATTTTGATCACGACCCTCTGAACATAGTTCTAAACTCGTTTTCAAAAATACAGAAAGACGGCGAGGGTGCAGCAATGCAAATTATATTTGCCCCTAAGGATGATTTTTACAATAAAAAATACAACTATGCTGCAGAATCTATTGAAAAGGGAACTCCAACAAAAGAAGCAATAGATCTCCCTGAGTCCATAACAGGGGAGTTGCGCAAAGGTGTTTTTTCTTTATTTAAACCTGTTAAAAAAGTAGAAGAAGGTAAAGAGAAAAAAATAGATACAGAAGCGATTGAAAAAATAAAAGTTAAAACATCGTC
>CAZSFU010000001.1:47882-59469 GCA_964606205.1 uncultured Candidatus Saccharibacteria bacterium
AGAAATGTTGAAACGCCTGTTTATTTGAGTGATAGTGCAAAAGAGCGACATATGTATGTTATCGGTCAGACTGGATCTGGAAAATCTGTATTTTTGAAAAACCAGATCATTCAAGACATTCAAAAGGGTCATGGTTGTTGTTTTATGGACCCACACGGCTCAGATATTCTAGACGTGTTAGCAAACATCCCGAAGGAAAGATATAACGATGTTATTTATTTTGATCCAGCATATACAGAGCGCCCAATGGCACTGAACATGCTAGAGTACGACAGAAATCGTCCAGAACAAAAAATATTCGTTGTTAACGAACTCTTTAGTATTTTCCAAAAACTGTATGGAGGTAACCCAGAGTCTATGGGTCCTATGTTTGAACAATATTTCCGAAACTCCGCGATGCTTGTTCTGGAGGACCCAGATAGTGGTTGTACTCTACTAGATGTTTCTCGTGTTATGTCTAACAAAGAGTTCAGACAGTTAAAACTTTCAAGATGCAAAAACCCGGTTGTTCATCAGTTCTGGACAGAGGTGGCAGAAAAGGCAGGTGGTGAAGCATCTCTTGCGAACATTGTTCCATATATCGTTTCAAAGTTCGATACATTCCTAGCTAACGACGTCATGCGACCTATTATTGCTCAGGAAAAGTCATCTTTTGATTTTCGAAAAATAATGGATGAAAAAAAGATTTTGCTTGTAAACCTTTCAAAAGGAAAGTTAGGAGAGGTGAATGCAAACCTTATCGGACTAGTTTTAGTTGGAAAAATCCAGATGGCTGCGCTATCACGTGTTGATATAGTTGGAACGGACTTTCCACCATTCTATCTATATATAGACGAGTTCCAGAACATAACAACAAACTCTATAGCATCTATTTTCTCCGAAGCTAGAAAATACAAACTTTCTCTAACAGTTGCTCATCAGTATATTGCTCAGTTGGAAGAAAATATTAAAAACTCTGTGTTTGGTAACGTGGGAAACAAAATTGCTTTTAGAGTCAGTTCAGAAGATGCAGAGTATTTGGAAAAAGAATACACACCAGAGTTCACCGCAAAAGATATGATGAACATCGAGAACTTAAATGCGTATGCGAAAATACTAGTAAACGATGTTCCTCAAAAATCATTTAATATAAAAGAAGATTATCCTCCAAAAGGTAACCCAGCTATAGTTGAAAGTTTGAAGCAGTTGTCGTACTTGCAGTTTGGTGGTGACAGGGCAGAGATTGAAGCTCAGATAGCAAAGAAATATACTAAGCAACCAACTATATAAAAGCGAAAGGGCCGATAAACTTGCGTTACATCGGCCCCGGGACGGCGCAATCTTGCTCGCGCTGTCAGTCGTTATCTTCATCTTCTGGAGCTCGCAGCTCTTTTTCGTGCTCCTTGGCGCCCGTGGAGAGGGTGTCCTGTCGCACCGCTTCGAGGTACTCCAGTCTGTGTACCCCCCGTAAATCTGGGGATTCATCAAACAAGAACGCTACTTCTGCGGGCGTCAGCTCGTCGCCGTCTTTGTAAGCGGCGTCTTTTCCCATCTGTCCTCCTCTGACCAATATTATAATACAGTATATTCTCACATGTCAATAGATATCCACATTTTGGGTATACAAAAACCAATGGGTTGTTCCACTGGTTTTTGTAAAATAAAACTATTAGCTGATTAATGAATCAACAACCTCCTTTACCACATCTCCATCTGCCTTTCCTTTGAGATCTTTCATTAAAGCTCCCATGAACATTCCTGCTTTTGATTTATCTACTGCTCCCATCTCTGCCATTTTAGCTTTTGCTATTGTCATTACATCTTCTTTGCTCATCATGGCCGGTAAGTAAGTTTCTAGTATCGCTAGTTCTGCCTTTTCATCCTCTGCTAGTTCTGGTCGGCCTCCTGAAACGAACTGCTCGATAGAATCTTTTCTTTGTTTTACTGCACGTCGGATAACAGCCAAAGCGTCTTCATCAGAAAGCTCGTCCTGTGGCATTTTACCTAGTTTTACTAACTCGTTTGTAAATGCAGAAGAAAGTCCTCGAACAACACCAAGCTTTACGGTATCCTTGGCTTTCATTGCTTCCTTCATCTGCTCTTTTATATCTGTTTGTATTGTCATAATGTCGTATATTATACCTTATTTTATAAATTTGAAAGTAGAAAGGATTTGAATAATCTGCTTGTCTATGTATTCCTGAGCATTCTTTTGAGATTTTCTAGCCTCTATATATTTTGGATAATCTGAAGGGTCATTACAAGACTTTGAAAGACCCTCTGAATCAAAATCAGAAGAGCAACTGTACATTTTTTCTAAACGATTATATAAATACCAATTTTCAATCCCATAACAAGCATTATCACGCCAAATAGTATACAGATCGCCACTATCACATTGTCCGCCTGCACAACCTCCACTGTTAGGGGAGGCATATTTATAAAATACATTATTTCCCACAGATACTTCTTCACGATACATTTGTTTTATTGATATTGGACTTTTGTATGTCTTTGGCATGCAAGCATCACTTGTTGTTTTTGAAGCATCAATTCCTATAGATATTTTAAAATGATCTATATTTGAGTTATTTGATAATTTCTTAATTATATCTGCTTGAATAGCGTCAATTTGATTTAATATTTTAAGTTCAGATTCTTGAGAATATTGAAATTCAAAACGAGCATCCTGGACTATGGGCACAACTAGATGAACCTCATGTTTTTGAGGCTTATATAGATAAATAAAACTTGCCATGACTGTTATTAGTATTGCCAATAATACAAATATGGTTATAACAACTTTATTACTAATTTTTGATTTAATAGGTGTGCCCTCATCAGGAGAAATGTCTATTTGGTTATTTGGTTCCATAACATAAGAATACCACGATGAATTTATATTTGGTAGAATACTATTATGGAAATTACAACGATAATTTTTGTTTTTATTGCACTAGTTGTTGGTTTTATAGTAGCTTATTTTCTTCGACCAAAGCAGGAGACAAACGATACTGGACTGAAACTCATTCTTCAGCAGATAAACGAGTTGAACAGGGTGGTAGATGCAAAGATAGGAGAGAGTACAAAGAACATGAACGAGTCGATGCGAAACCAGTTCGACCGGTCGGCTAGTCTAATTAGAGATGTAACAGAGGGTCTAACTAAACTAGACGAGACAAACCGACAGGTGGTTTCGTTCGCAGATCAACTACAGAACCTCCAAGATATTTTGAAAAATCCAAAACAAAGAGGGATATTGGGTGAGTACTATCTCGAAACACTTTTGAAAAATGTTTTAGCTCCAAGTCAGTACCAGATGCAGTATGGTTTTAAAAATGGAGAGATTGTGGACTGCGTGGTTTTCGTAAAAGATAAAATCATCCCAGTGGACTCAAAGTTCTCACTCGAAAACTACAACAGAATCATAGAAACTAGTGATAAGTCAGAAAAAGAAAGGCTTGAGAAAATTTTCGTAAACGATCTAAAACTTCGTATATCAGAAACAGCAAAATATATCCGTCCAGAGGAGGGAACCATGGATTTTGCTTTCATGTTCATTCCACATGAGGCTATCTACTATGATCTACTCATAAACAAAATAGGCGCAGTAACAGAAGAAACAGATAACCTTATCCAGCGCGCAGCGGGCAAGTACAAAGTGATCATAGTTTCTCCTACATCGTTCCTGGCCTACCTCCAGACCGTCCTACAGGGCCTAAAAGCGATGCAAATAGAAGAAACAACAAAAGACATCATAAAGAGGGTTTCTGAGATAGGAACTCATTTAAAAAAGTACGAGGAGTATCACAACAAGATGGGAAGTTCACTTTCTACAGTCGTGAGTCATTTCAACAATTCAAGTAAGGAGTTCAAAAAGATAGATAAAGACGTGGTGCGCATAACAGGGGAGTCAAACGGTTTTGAACCTGCACTTATCGACAAGCCAGATAATGAGGAATAGTTTATTTACAATCTAGATCTTATTCTGTATTATTAGATACATAACTAGTTCGTTGACAACTACATATTATCAAGAGCGAGTAGAGGGTACTGACCCAATGACACTCCAGCAACCTACTTCGGTAAGGTGCTAACTTCAGCCTCACTTGAGGACAGATGATCTGTTGGTTGTAATGAACAATTCTATTGTGTTCGATGCAAAGCCACCATGTCGGTGGTTTTTGTTGTAGGAGGTGAACTGTGGATGCAAAGGTTGTAAATTTCGGACATCACGCAACTACTGAGAAAGCAAAAACTACATACAAAGGAATCTTCTTGACTGTATGGGGCCCCAAGTATGGCATTTACCCACTTATTGGTTACAACACTGAGAACGAGAACGAATGGCTCGTTTCTGGACCAAGTTTGTATACAGATGGGGGTGGTTATATTCGTATTATTGGTGAGCAATTTCTGCCGCCGTGGATTTTTTTACCACTTATACGTTTTCAGAAGGATATAAATCGGTACCAGACAGGTACTCTAGAAATCGGAGAGAGAATTCTGTTTGCACATCGATGTCGACTGCTGAAAGAGTTAATCAATACGGACCTGCCATGGGACCTGAAAAATATGGTTCTTCGAGAGGGTCTTGATAAGTCAGGTAGCAGTGTCTTCTAACCAGATTTTGATCAAAACCAGCAATGCGCTTTGGAGATATGCGCTACCCAAACTCCAACCCCGGACGGCATCGTCCGGGGTTTACTTATTTATAAAGGGGTTGCAATTTAGAGCCTTTTTTTGTATATTACTAGGACTATGGAATTTGCAGTAATACACACAGGCGGAAAGCAATATAAGGTCTCAAAGGGGGACACCGTAAAGATTGAAAAAATCAAGGGTGATTTCAAGGTGGGAGACAAGATAGTTTTCGACAAAGTGTTACTAGTTGAGGATGGAAAAGATACTAAAATTGGTGCACCATACATTGCTACTGGCAAGGTAGAAGCTACTCTAGAAGCTGTTGGAAGAAACAAAACAGTTGAAGTTATAAAATACAAACAAAAGTCTCGATATTTCAAGAAAAACGGACATCGACAGCCTTGGTTCAAAGTAAAGATAGCTGAAATCAAATAATATAAAAGGAAAAGGCGGTCCGCGATGGACCGCCTTTTTTCGAAAGAACTTCTAGCGAACTTTGCAGGTCTTGCGGTAGCGGTTCCAGATCGGGAGCCACTCGTGCTTGAAGACTCCAAGCATGATCTGGTCCCACTCTCTTCCATCACGGAAGATGTGCTTCCGCAGACGACCCTCAACCTTGTACCCACAGTGCAGGCTGTACCGGAGACTGCGCTTGTTGAAGGCGATGACGTCCGAGCCAATCTTTCGGAGTCCCAGCGTGTTGAACGCGTAGTCGAGGAGGAACATCTTGGCATCGGTGCCGTAACCTTTGCCCCAGTACTCGCGTTCACCGATGAATGCGCCGGTGATTGCTGTGCGGTTGATCCAGTTCACCTTGTGCATTCCCATGACACCGATCGGCTTGCCATCCTTGGTTTCGATGACAAAGACAATGTTGCTAGTATCCTTGCCGAGGCTGTCGTACCAACCCTCCTCCTGTTTCTCAGTAAGTGGGAAAGTACTTGCAATGAAGCGACGAACCTTCGGATCGTTGATCCACTTCGTAAGAAGGGGGATGTCCGACTTTTGTGCAGGTCGAAGGTTTACGATTTTCCCACTGAGGAAAACAACTCGATTTTCTGACATTTTGTCCTCCATTGAACAAAACTGCTTCAGCGTTGTTGCTGAAGCAGTTTATATAACCCAATTTGTAAAGTTTAAAATTTAGATTTGAGATACATAGATTGTTCCAGCAGAAATAGGCCCGCATGTTGCGACGGATCCTTTTAGTTCTTTATTCATCTGGAAATATCTATGATTTATCATAGTACTTTGATAGTAACACATTTATTAAAATAATCAATATAAAAGAATCGGCGCCCCACGGGGCGCCTTTTCGTTGAGTTGGTCTCGTCCCTCACTTAGTCGATGGGGCGCTTCAGGATGTCGACGATGTTCTGATTCCTGACGAACTTTCAGACAAAGGCATGACTTACTCCTTGATGGGTTGTGTAGCGAGCAGAGAGTTCACTGCTAATGTTGGCTTGGTCAGTGAGCATGTGTGCATTAAGCGTTTTATCCTCGCTTCAGCCTCTTTCTCACTAATGTTCAGGTGCTTTGCCACCCGAACAATCTGGTTGTTGGATGGTTTCTGCACGAGTCCTCCATTTACCAGTCTATATGAATCAAGATATTTTTCAATAATATGATGAAAGACCCCGGACAACTTGGAGCTAGGGTCTCCATCGGTCGGGGTCTCTTAGTCGGTCGAAACGGCTCTCTCCATTTCCTTACACATACGTATCCATGCGAGGATCTCTCGCACAGCTGCACGAGTCGACAGACGTGCTCTTTCCTTGTGGTCGAGGACTATGTCACAGACCTCTTCCCAAGAGCAGTTGAGTTCCTTGGCGATGAACGTAACCAAACGCGACGGTCTCCTTCTCATGTTCACGCTCCGTTTATTAGATTAATAAATTTATACGATTACTGCAAACTACTGTCTGTTTTTCAGTGCGTTCTTGATTGTGTCAGAGTCTGAGTATTCAAGCTCTGTCCCTGTTGAGAGTCCGCGACCAAGTGTTGATATTTTAATGTCATTTTTGTCAGTGATAGGTTTTAAAATTTGCTCAAGGTAAGTCAGAGTGTTTTCTCCTTCTGGGTTGTAACTAAGAGCTAGGATGATTTCAGAAAGTCCGTTTGAAACTTTCCTTTCAATATTTTCTATAAGCTCTCTCTGGCGGATTCGCTTCTCTGGATTTTTCTCAAGTATCGGAACCGTGCCTCCTAGTACAAAATAGTAACCGTTGTAAAAATGGGTCTTCTCGATATTTTCAAAATCAACATCATGGGAAACTATCATCAGTGATTTTTTGTCACGGCTACTGTCTCGACAAATGGGGCAGGTTTTTGAATTATCGTTTAGGAAAAATCGGAAGCAGGTATCACAAGAATGCACTGTTGCTCGGACTTCTGTAACAAGTCTTGCTAGGTCGTTTGCATATGCAGGATTTCGGTTGAGTAAAAAATACACAAACCTTTTGGCCTGTCTCGGTCCGATACCTGGAAACTCCTTGAAGAGTTCTATTAGTCGCTGAGTATTATCCATTTTGAATATATTAGCAGATTATAGTAGTCTTGTAATCGGGAGGCTATATGCCGAAAATGCAGGTGAAGAATGCTGCACGAAAAAAACGCTGGCCAAATGTTCTTGTTGGCGGCTTGCTGCGGACTATCGGGACGAGGAGTCAGCAGCACAAGAAGGAGGAGGAGATTCAACGGAAGGCGAATCTCAAGCTCTGCAAGGCTTTGAAGAGCCAGCCTCGCATCGACGTCCTGGTTGGTGGAAGCACCATCAAGGTCAAGCCGTTCTCAAAACGGCATGCGGATGCTTTGAAGCGCCTTGCCGAGTCGGAACACGAGCCGATCAAGTCTGACGGGATCATCTACACTGGCAAGCGTAAATCGCGTCGGTAGTCACCAAGCCGGTCTCGAAAGAGGCCGGTTCACTTTTTTTATTAAAAATCGGAGAACTCTTTATCCGCTCCACGATACTGCGACTTATCCATGTTCTGGAATGTAGCCTTTTTATCGTTAAAGAATAATTCAACTTTTCCAGTTTCTCCGTTTCTGTGCTTTTCAATCAATATTTCTGCGATGTTTGTTCTATCTGACTCTTCTTTGTATCTGTCTTCACGGTGAATGAACATAACGACGTCAGCATCCTGTTCGATGGAACCAGAGTCTCGGAGGTCTGATAGTCTAGGTTTACCTCCACGCTTTTCAACGTCTCGAGAAAGCTGTGACAAAGCCAAAACAGGGCAGTCTAGTTCGCGAGCTAGGTTTTTGAGTGATCGTGATATTTCTGTAACTTGCTGAACGATGTTATCGTTTTTGGTTTGAGTTGGAACCATTAGCTGTAGGTAGTCCACAACGATAAGACCGAGTCCGTGTTCGCTTTTTAGTCGTCTCGCAATCGATCGCATCTTTAAAATATTGTTTCCAGGTTGGTCGTCTATGAAAATCGGCGCCTTGTTCAGCTTGTCGAGAGATTCACGGATAGCTTCAAAGTCATCCTGTCGAGAAAGTTTACCTGTTCGTAGTTTCCATGCATCCACGTTTGCCTGGGCGGCTAGCATACGGTCAACCAACTGCTGGCTACTCATTTCGAGTGAGAAAATACCAACAGGGATGTTGTGGTTTACAGCAGCCTGTCGAGCGATATCCAAAGCGAATGAAGTCTTTCCAACAGATGGTCGCGCAGCGAGGATGATGAGGTCAGATTTTTGTAGTCCAGAAAGTTTATTGTCGATATCAACAAATCCAGTAGGAATTCCTCTCATACCTTTGTCGTCGCTGTGTAGCCGATCGAGCCTTTCCCAGGCTTCTGTTAGTTCGTCTTTGATAGGAACGAACTTGTGTGCAGTGTTAAAGTTTGTAACGTCAAACAGTTTTTTCTCCGCGTTGTCGAGCATTTCCTCTAGCTCTTTATTTTCGTCATAACCTATTTGTGATATGTGGTCAGAAGCCTCGATGAGTCTTCGCATCATGTATTTTTTCTGAACAATGGACGCGTAGTATCCGATGTTACTTGATGAGGGTACAGAGTTAACGATCTCTGTTAGATATGTGTTTCCGCCGATTTGGTCCAGCCAACCTTTTTCTTTTAGTCTTGCAGATACAGAAAGTAAATCGATAGGGGAACGCTTCGTAAACAGTTCCATCATTGTTTCAAATATCACTCGATGCTTTTCAGAATAAAAAGAGTCTTGGTTTACAACATCTGAAACATCAAACAGTGCATCTGGCCGGAGCATCACTGAACCTAGGAAAGCCATCTCTGCTTCCAAGTTCTGTGGAGGTATGCGCATCCTGTTAGGAAATGTTTGAGGGATTACATTCTGTACTTTTTGAACCATGCTTTAGATTTTAGCATGTAGTTGTTTTTGCACGCCACTTGCGCAAAAGGGTATAAACTGTGGAGATTGGGGATTAGCGCGAAGCCCGCCAGAGGTTTCCTTTCAGAAACATGACGGGCAGCTACTTCATTTCTTTTTGATGCCGAGCACTTTGGCTCGGCGCAAGTTCCTTTCGTGCTCCTCCACGGTGATGCACCTGCATTCACCATTGAGGCAGTCGTCGATATCGGCCATGACAAGCATGGCCAGTAGCTTGTACGACACTAGTGCCATAGGCACCTCCTAATTAAATAATAGTATTTTATAAAAATACGTCAATATGCTACATAGGTACAACCAATGTGCCTTCTGGAGTATCTTTAACTTCAAAGCCTAATTCTTCGATTTTTGCCCTTAATTCGTCACTTTTTGCAAAATCTTTGTCATTTCTTGCCAAATCACGCTCTTTTATGAGGTTTTTAACATCTTCTGGTATTTCGAAATTTTCTATTTTGTCTAGTTCTAAACCAAGAACCCTATCAATATCTAAAATAGTTGCTTTTTTATCTGCGTCAGAAATTTTCTCATCCTTTATTATCTCCCAAACCAAAGCGAGCGCTTTTGGAGCGTTTAAGTCGTCATTTATAAAAGTTTTAAAATCAGTTTCAACGATGAGTCCTCCAACAGGTAGTGAATTTATTTTCTCACGTAATCTTTTCAGCGCAGTCTGTGCGCCCTCTACTGCTTCCCAAGTAAAGTTTAAAATTGTTGAATAGTGAGCTCCGAGAACAAAGTATCTGTAGGCTATTGGGTCTATATTTCTATCTCTCAAATCTTGTAAGGTAAATATGTTTCCAAGTGATTTGGACATTTTTTTGCTATCTACTGTTATAAAACCACCGTGCACCCAGTAGTTCACAAACTTTTTTCCTGTGACCGCTTCGGATTGTGCAATTTCGTTTGTGTGGTGGGGGAAAATAAGGTCCGATCCTCCAGTGTGGACATCAAGAGTCTCTCCCAACTCGTTTATAGACATTGCTGAACACTCTATGTGCCAACCTGGGCGACCCTTCCCAAAAGGAGCTTCGTAGACAACATCCCCGTCTTCCTCTGAGTAAAACTTCCATAGAGAAAAGTCACGAGCGTTTTCTTTGTCATACTCGTCGTTTGCAATACGTTCTTTTGTTGTGTTCTCCAGGTTTAGGTTTGCTAATTTTCCGTAACCTTCTGATTTTGTAATATCAAAATAGACTCCGTCAGTGCTTTTGTATGCCACACCTTTTTCTAAAAGTTTCTCAATAAGAGAAATCATCTCTGCAATGTTATCTGTAGCTCTTGGAGTTTTTGTTGGATGTAGGATGTTTAGCGACTCAAGGTCTTTGAAAAATAGGTTCTCATATTGTCTAGTTAAGGTTTCCAAACTCGTTCCGTTAGCCTGACTTCTTTTGATTGTTTTGTCGTCAACGTCAGTAATATTCATTACCTGGTTTACCTTTAGGTCGTTATACTCAAAAACTTTTCGGAGTAGGTCGGCTGTGATAAATGTACGAAAGTTTCCTATGTGGGCATAGTCATAAACAGTAGGTCCACAGTTGTATATAGAAACTTCACCCGGTTTTACAGGGGTAAAAAGCTTTTTTTCTTTGCTTAGTGTGTCGTTTAGGAAAATATCTGCCATAAATTAGATCCAGCGTTTATGTTTTGAGTATACTATCGCTATTAGTGCATAGGCTACCATACTTACAATAACTATCCAAAATCCGTTCGGGTTGCTCTCTAGAGGTACTCCGCCTGTTCGCATTGCGAAAATCCAAGATAAAAGGTTCATTGGGAGTAGTATTCCTCCCAGAACGGTTAGTTGCTTTACGGTTTCGTTTTGTTTTGATGTAAGTAGAGAGTTGTTTGTGTCTCGTAGTTCACGCAGCATTTCCAGGTTAGATTTGATAGTTGTATTGATTTTAATATAGTCGACAAGTATGGACTCAATTTCGTGAGAAAACACCTCACCAAATATCCTGCCTCCATGGTCTTTTAGTGACTCTAGTATTTTCAAATGTAGATCCGTGATTCTTTTAAAGTCTAAAAGTGTTCTGGTTACTTCTGAAATAGAAATAACCATTTCTTTTTCTTTGCCTTTAAAAATATTGGTAGTTATGGTGTCGGTTACATCGTCTATGTATTCGAGTTCTTCAGATAGGGAATTGTAAAGTTCTCTCAACATTCTCATTAGTAAAATGTGATCATGAGCTTTTTTCTTGTCTCCATTCTTTTCCAATATCTCATGCACCTCTAGGTCTTTACTAAATTTGTGCAAGGCGTCGATAGTGTCATAACGCGCAGTGATGAGTGCGTCTTTGCCAATTATAAAATCAATCTCTTGGCTTTTGCCATCTGTGTGAGAGTGTTTGAAAACAGGGAAGTGCAGTATGCAGTAGATGTATTTGTCATGGAACTCTATTCGAGGCTTTGGTGTTGCAGATGTTAGTTCTCTTGCAACGAAAGGATGTATTCCATAAGTATTCATCAGCTCATGGATCTCTTCGGGTGTTCCGTTGTCGACATCAATCCAAGTTTCACCGTTGTACTTATGTTCAGTTATCATATGAAATAATTATATCTGAATATAGATTTGACCACAATATAATTTG
>CAZSFU010000001.1:59569-70344 GCA_964606205.1 uncultured Candidatus Saccharibacteria bacterium
GCAGTGTTTTTCTCTGGTTATTATTTGGGAAGTAAAAATATTTCAGATGAATATAGATATATTGGTTTGTTAAACAAAGAGAACCCAGAGAGTTCTGTTGATTTTGCTGCATTTTGGAAAGCATGGAATATAATAAATGAAAAATACGTACCAACAAACAGCACTACGACTGTTCGAGTAGACGATCAGACTCGAGTATATGGTGCTATAGAGGGTATGGTCCACTCACTGGGTGACCCATACACAACTTTCTTCCCTCCAACAGAAGCAAAACAGTTTAGTGAATCCATATCAGGACAGATAGAGGGTGTGGGAATGGAGGTTGGCATAAAAGAAGAGATTTTGACTGTTATTGCCCCTGTAAAAGATACTCCTGCATATAAAGCAGGTGTAAAGGCTGGTGATCAGATTTTGAAAATTGACGATCTAGTTACTTCTGGCCTAAGCACCGAGGAGGCCATCAAGCATATTCGTGGAAAGAAGGGGACTTCGGTAAAACTAACAATGCTTCGACCTGGTTCAAAAGAACCATACGTGGTTGATGTTGTGCGAGACGTTATTAACATGCCTACTGTGGATACAGAGGTGAAAGGTGACGTTTTCATTATCCGACTCTATAGTTTCTCTGCTATTTCGCCAAATCTGTTCAGAGATGCGCTTCGTGATTTCGTTGAATCTGGTAAATACAAATTAATCATAGACCTACGAGGCAACCCTGGAGGATATTTAGAGGCCGCTCAGGATATGGCGTCATGGTTCCTTCCAACTGGAAAACTTATAGTTAGTGAAGATTTCCGAAATGAAAAAGATAAACAAGTTTTCCGATCACGCGGATATAATATATTCAATGACAATCTACAACTCGTAATATTAATAGATGGAGGATCTGCATCTGCTTCAGAAATATTGGCTGGTGCGCTTCATGACCATGGTATTGCAAAACTGGTAGGAACTCAGTCGTTTGGAAAGGGTTCTGTTCAGGAACTTGTCGATATTACAGATGATACTTCACTAAAAGTAACCATAGCAAAATGGCTAACTCCAAACGGTATTTCTATTTCTCACAACGGACTTACACCAGACGTGGTTGTTAAACTAGATGAAAAGAAGTTTTTGGAAGACAAGACAGATACTCAGTTGAACAAGGCGCTGGAAATTCTTTCAAAATAAGCCATTTTCGTTATTTTTGAAATTATTACGTTTGTGATAGTATAAAAATATGAAAGTAATATTCTTAAAAGACGTCCAAAATGTTGGACGAAAATATGATATTAAAAATGTGGCTGATGGTTATGCCGTGAACATGCTTTTCCCCAAAAAGCTGGCTGAAATAGCTACTCCTCAGGCTATAAAGAGGGTAGAAGATATGAAAAACAACCATCTCACTCAAAAGAGACTGCAGGAAGAGTTGCTCCATAAAAATCTAGAGACGATCAGTAGTCTGACTATCACAGTAAAAGGAAAGGCAAATGAGAAAGGCCACCTATTTGCAGGGATTACAAAAGAAATTCTAGCTTCTGAAATATTAAAGTCATCTAGACTAAATTTGGATCCTGAACTTATCCAACTGTCTAAACCGGTTAAAGAAGTGGGCTCTCATAGAGTAGCAGTAGAAGCAGGGAACAAGAGAGCAGAATTTACTTTGGTGGTAGAAGCTAACTAATTTGATACAGAAAAACCGCCGGACTGACAGATATCGCCAATCGGCGGTTTTTCTGTAGTTCGGCGGTGTTGTTCTACCGCTTCTTTTTCTTCTTGTTTTTGTCGGTGAAGTCCTGGCCAAGCCAGGAGTTCACACTCACTCCCTTGGCGTCGAGGATGGAACACCACACCATGATGGCAGTGTCTCCGATACCCTCATACTCAAGGAGCATGTGGAGGTCGATCCGCCGAGCGAGCTCACGCACACTCTTCGGCTTGAACGAGTTCAGAACGCGGTCAAGACTGGCGGCGGCGAAGAAGTTTGCAGTCTTCGCTTTGACCACCAGATCGTGCCGAGTAAACTGGTCTCGGCCAACTTGCACGACCGTCTCTGGTAGACGGTCGACGTATTTCTTACCGATTTTGTTCTTCCATGCCTTCTGCATGTGCGGCCCTCCTCAGGCCGGTTCACGTACAATTATAGCACTTTATATGCTCCTGTCAAGTAATTTCAGACAAGAAAAAACGCCCCGGAGGGCGCTTTTCCTAGATAACGTGGATGACTTTCTTTGTTACTGTCGTGTTGTCAAAGTGAGTTTTTCTCTTTGAACCGAACTTTACCTTTCCAGATACTAGAGAGAAGATAGTGTGGTCCTTTCCCATAGATACACCCTTACCAGGAAGAACATCAGTTCCTCTCTGTCGGATGAGTATTGAGCCAGCCTGAGCCAAATCTCCCTCAGTTATTTTAACACCAAGGTATTTTGGATTTGAATCTCGGCCGTTTTTGGTTGTACCCGCGGACTTTTTATGTGCCATTGCTAATTAATATATGATAAAATGTTGTGGTATGAGTATAAATGAAATGCTCGAAAAAATCAAGCCTTTCTATACCTTTATCCTCCTTGTGGTTATTGGAAGTATTTTCTTTGCTTTAGGTAGGCTTTCGACACTGGAAATGGCCAAAACAAAGGTTAAAATAGAATATCCAAACACAGATCAAACAAGTTCAGTCATTGTAAGTGAAAAAACGACCCAAAATCAAACAGTAAAGTCTGTTTCAAAGCCTGCACAACCAAGCACTGTTGCTGTTCCAGCGCTTCCGCAATCAACAGAGGTTATTGGTTCAAAAACTGGAAAGAAATACTATTTTCCATGGTGTGGAACAGTAAAAAGAATAAAGCCTGAAAATCAAATTCATTTTGCAACAATTGAAGAAGCAAAAAATGCAGGATATGTGGCAGGAGGTAACTGTAAAGGTTTAAAATAACTTTATTTTTCCACTAGTTTATTTAAACTTCATTAAGTTTATGTTATATTGTTATTATGCAATATCTTACATTTATAGAGAGAGTTAAAGCGTTTTTTACAAAGAAAAAAATAATATGGGGTTTAGTCATACTGGTTCTGGTTTTTGTCGGGTGGTTTTTCTTTATTAGAAAACCAGTTAACTCAAAAATTCAAACTGCATCTATCGTTAGAAAAGATGTGAAAAGAACAGTTTTGACTACTGGGCAGGTTGTGAGTGCTGTAGACCTGAGTCTCAGTTTTCAAACTAGTGGAGTCGTAAGGAGAATAAACGTAAAAGAGGGTTCTAACGTTCAGGCTGGCCAAGTTTTGGCTATGTTGGATCAGGGTAACTCATCCGCGAGTCTAGAAAGCGCTAGGGGTGCTTTGGCTCAAGCAAAGGCAAATTACGAAAAAGTAAAAGCCGCAGCAACTATGCAAGACATAGCCGTCAGTGAGTCTGCAGTAGATACTGCTAGTGTCACACTCGAGAACGCAAAACAAGATTTGATGAACGAAATACTGAATGCGTATAACAGTGCAAATACATCTGTGCTTTCTTCTACTAACAATCTATATTCAAATGCGCAGTCATCATCTCCACAGTTCGGTATTACAGGAACGGTTCAAACAAATGCACAGTCAGTAAGTAATGCGAACAGTGATAGAGTTGCAATTAATACTCTACTTGCAGATTGGCAGACTAAATTAGCAACACTATCTGATGCAAATCGAGATCAATTTGCTATTGAGACGCTGGCCAACCTGCTTAAAGTCGGTAACTACTTTACTAATATTATTAATATATTGTCTTCATACACAATTGTTACAAGTGGAGGAAGTCAGACAACTCTATCTACATATCAGACGAATGTTGTAAGCGCTAAAGCAACAGTTGATGCTTCTTATACAACGATATTGAACGACATTCAAGCTATAAAAAGTGCTAACTTTGCTCTAGCTCAGGCAAAGGCAGCATTGGCGTTGAAACAAGCTCCAGCAAGACCAGAGGATGTTAGTATTGCTGAGGCTCAGGTAATGTCCGCTCAGGGTCAATACGACCTGGCTCTTTCCGCATTTAACAATACTATTATTGTGGCGCCAGAAAGCGGAACAATTACTCAAATAGATATAAAACTGGGTGAGCAAGCAACAGCAATGAAGGAAGTTATAAAACTTCTAAACGTTGGAGAGCTTCATACAGAGGCACAGGTGAGTGAAGCTGATATTGCCTCTGTTGTTGTTGGTCAAACTATAGACAACACATTTGACGCTCTGGGACCAGATAAGCATTTCCAGAGTAAGGTTCTAACAGTTAACCCAGCATCAACTCTAGTTTCTGGAGTGGTTAACTACAAAATAACTGGAAGTCTAGAAAACATTCCAGAGGTAAGGCCTGGTATGACATCCAACATGACTATTTTAGTTGCAGAAAAAAAAGATGTGTTGGTTACTCCATCAGCATCAATCATTAACCAAGATGGAAAGAAATTTGTACGTATCGTGGATGATCCAAAGACAAAAACATATCACCAAATCGAAGTAACTACTGGCCTAGAGGCTGACGGCGGAGAGGTTGAGGTGCTAACTGGTCTCAAAGAAGGTGATTCAGTTGTAACTTATGTTAAATAAAACAAATAATGCCAATAATAAGAACAGAAAATCTACAAAAGGAATACTTCAATGAAGGGGTTGGAACTCCCGTGTTGTATGGAGTTAACTTTACAATGGAAAAAGGGGAGTTTGTTGCTATCATGGGGCCTTCTGGTTCTGGAAAATCTACATTGATGCACATACTTGGTTTTCTTGATAAAGCCACCGCTGGACTATATGAGTTCGAAGGGCAGGATACAAGAAATTTTGATAAAGACTATCTAGCAAAACTAAGAAATGAAAGAATTGGTTTCGTCTTTCAGTCTTTCAACCTTCTTTCTAGAACAACAGTTTTGGACAATGTAAAACTTCCTTTGATGTATAGTACAAAAACAAATCATGACGACTTGGCAAAAAAAGCTTTGGCGGACGTGGGACTATCACATCGTTTGGATTACTACACAAACCAAATATCGGGAGGAGAAAAACAAAGAGTGGCTATTGCTCGTGCTCTTGTTAACGACCCAGCTGTTATATTTGCTGATGAGCCGACAGGAAACTTGGATTCTAAGTCAGGTAACGCTGTGCTTTCTATTCTTCAAGAGCTCAATAACAAAGGAAATACGATAATTCTGGTAACGCATGAGCAAGATACTGCTAATCATGCAAAAAGAATTATAAGAATTAAAGATGGGCAAATAATTTCAGATGAAATAGTGAAAAACAGAGCTATCGCAACTATAGACGGAGATTTGAAAAAATAATAGGAATTTTTGAATGATTACTACTATAAAACAAACAGTTAAGAACCTACTTTCTAGAAAGGGTCGAACATTCCTTACAATGCTCGGTATTGTTATTGGTGTTGCAGGAGTGATTATTATTATTTCACTTGGTGCAGGAGCTCAAAGTTTGGTATTGGGTCAGGTAAATAAGTTTGGCTCAAATATATTGAGCGTTCAACCGGGAAATAGTGATCCTAAGGGTCCTCCAGCACAAGTTTTTGGTGTTATCGTTACAACTTTGGTAAATGAGGATGCCGATGCATTCCGATCTAGTTCGCAGGTGCCACACGCTGTAGATGTAAATGCAACAGTTCGAGGAAATGTTTCAGTTACTTGGCAAAATAAAACAGTTGATACCAATATGCTTGGTGTAGATTCTGGATACGAGAATGTTGTTAATTTTACAATGAGAGATGGTGTATTTATGAACCCAAATGATGCAGATGGTGGAAGTAATGTAGTGGTACTTGGTTCCACTGTAGCTGACTCGATATTTAAAGGAACTGGTATTAATCCTGTTGGTCAAGTAGTAAAGGTGAGAACTACAAGCGCGACAGAGGGAGGTTCTCTAGGAGTCCCACTACGGATAGTTGGTGTAATAGAACCACGAGGCAGTGCATTTTTTCAAGACCAAGATGATCAAATATTTGTCCCACTTTCTATTGCTCAAGGACAACTTTTGGGAATAAAGCATCTACAAGCGATAAATGTAAAAGTAGACGATGCTTTAAATGTTGATCAAACAATTTCTGATCTAAATAGAGTTTTGAAACAAAGACATAACATAATTCGAGATGAAGACGCAGACTACACAATAAGAAATCAAGCAACTGCTATAGGACTTTTAACAACAATTACAGACGCATTAAGTTTGTTTCTTACGTCGATGGCAGCGGTATCACTTGTGGTTGGTGGTATAGGAATATTGAACATTATGTTGGTTACTGTGGCAGAAAGAACACGTGAGATTGGACTTCGAAAAGCGGTTGGTGCAACAAATAAAAAAATATTAACCCAGTTTCTTCTTGAATCTGGCATATTAACTTTTATTGGTGGTCTTGTTGGTATAGTTGTTGGAGCCATAATGTCATATCTTATGGCACTTCTAATGAGATATATGGGATATGATTGGGAATATGTGATATCGCTTTGGTCAGTTCTTCTCGCAATAGGGGTGTCGATACTTACTGGAGTTATTTTTGGTCTGTATCCGTCGTATAAAGCATCAAAACTAGACCCGATAGAAGCATTAAGGTACGAGTAAAAATTATGTCACGATTAATTAAACAATCTATACGAGCTTTATCCGCCAACAAAGGCCGTACTATTTTGACTATGCTGGGTATTGTTATCGGTATTGCTACAGTAGTGCTTGTTCTTTCAGCCGGTGCTGGTTTCCGAAGTCTGATTGATTCACAAGTTGCAACGCTTGGAACAAATACACTTTTCGTGCAAGTCAGAGTTCCGCCAACTACAAAAAATAGAGCTGCAGGAGGACAGGGAAGAACAGGAACAGAAGCAGCGGGATTCTCTGGTGTTACTATAAGTAGTTTTAAACAGAAAGACTTAGATGATATTAAAAAACTTGGAAATGTATCTGGTAGTTACGGTATTGTTACAGGCCAGGCGGGGGCTAGTTACAGACAAAATAAAAAATTTGTAATTTACTATGGTGCTGGAGCTGAAAGATTTAAAATTGATAGAACCAAGCTAACATCTGGACGGTTTTTTACTGAAAGTGAAGATAACTCTGGTAGCCAAGTAGCGATTCTTGGAAGTAATGTTGCAAAAGACCTTTTTGGACAGGACGACCCAATAGGCAAGCTTATGCGTGTCGGTTCTTTAAACTTCAAAGTCATAGGAGTATATGAAGCCCAAGGAGCAGTAGGTCAAAATGATGATTTGGTTTTCATTCCTCTCATTACTGCACAAAAGAAACTTCTTGGTGTTGATTACCTTATGGTTGGAATTGTGGAGCTCAAAGATATTAATGAAGCAGAAAGCACAGCTGAACAAATAAAAGTAATAATGAGAAGAAACCATTCGATTACTAATCCAGATAAAGATGACTTTTCTGTTCAGACACAGGCTCAAGCATTAGAAACATTCAACACAATTTTCGGTGGTATTACTTATCTGCTCATTGCAATCGCTGCTATTTCTTTGATAGTTGGTGGTGTTGGAATTATGAATATTATGTATGTTGTAGTAACTGAGCGCACATCTGAAATAGGACTAAAAAAAGCTATCGGGGCAAGAGAAAGAGATATTCTTGAAGAGTTTCTAGCTGAGGCAGTAATAGTGACAATAATAGGAGGGGCTATTGGTCTCATATTTGGAAGTCTTTTGGGCTATGTTATTTCAGTAGTCGCGCAGTCTTTTAACTTAGATTGGGCTTTTAAAGTGCCTTTGTACGCAATATTTATTGCATTCGGAGTTTCTGGAGCGATTGGTATTTTCTTTGGAGTTTTTCCGGCGAGGTCTGCAGCGAAAATGGATCCGATCGAAGCCTTAAGGTATGAGTAGTTAAAACTTCCAAAACTGGCGAATTTCTATGTTCTCGAATTTGTTTCCTCCACGCGGAGTACAATTGTACACCTTGGTCGTAAACAAATTCTGCGAACTACGAACTTCACTCAGTTTATGATAGTTTTTAAAAAAATGTAATTATATTCTTATGAATAATAAAGATTATATAGAAATACTAAAGTGGGCGTATGAAAAAAGGATAGAAGGTTTTTCTGAGGAGGAGTTTTTTGAAAAATTTAATCCAGATAATAATGCAGTATTCAAAAAATGGTATCTTCAAGTTTTTAGGGGAGCAATTAATAATGAAGAATGCTTAATTGGAATATATGATGAAAGGGGTGGACAAAGGTATCTCTGTTTAACTGCTAATGGTTTATCAGCAGCAATCGCATATCTTAGTTTGGAAGACGCACAAAGCACTAGTAGAAGAGCAGAAAAGATATCGAGAATTGCTATTATAATCGGTCTAGTGGTTGGATTAGTTCAGATTCTATTAGACATCATTCAAATTTGTGGAATATGAGTATATATTGAAAAAAGTGTTATTTTTGCTAGTATCTAGTATATAAATTACATGAAAGAATACACGATACTTTTATTTTATAAATATGTTCACATAGAAAACCCTGAACAACTCCGGGATGAGCAGAGGGCACTTTGTGAAAAGTTGGGTTTAAAGGGACGAATAATCGTTGCTCATGAGGGTATAAATGCAACAGTTGAAGGAACTACAGAAGCTACAAATGAATATTTAAAAGTATACTTAGCTGACCCACGTTTTGCAGATACTCATATAAAGAAAAGTGTGGGGACAGGGGATTCGTTTCCAAAACTTTCAGTAAAGGTGCGAAAAGAAATAGTTTCTCTGCATCTAGAAAACGATATAAATCCAAACGAGTTAACTGGAAATCATTTGAAGCCAGAAGAGCTGAAACAGTGGTATGAGACAGGCAAGGATTTTGTCGTTATTGATTTTCGAAACGACTATGAGTTCAAAGTGGGTAGATTCAAAAATTCTATCATGCCAAAACTACAAAACTTTCGAGATATTCCAAAGGCTTTGGGTGAAATTGAAGATTTGAAAGATAAAACAGTTTTAACTGTATGTACTGGAGGCGTGCGTTGTGAAAAAGCATCTGGACTTTTGAAACGAGAAGGTTTCAAAGACGTTCATCAGTTGGACGGAGGTATGGTTACATATATGGAAAAGTTTCCAGGACAAGAGTTCGAGGGTTCACTTTATGTTTTTGATAAAAGAATCACAATGACTTTTGATCCAGCAGACAAACACAAAGTGATAGGAAGGTGTGACAAATGCGAAACTGCAAGTGAGAGATATGTAAACTGCAAGAATCCTAGATGTAACAAGCATTTTATTTGTTGCGAAACATGTTCTGAGGAGGACGGCCGCTCATTCTGTAGTGAAGAATGCAGAGAGAAAGTTTATTCAGCAGCATAAAATAATTAAAATATGGCAAAAACAACTTGGGACTTGAGTGTATTCTACAAAAACGAAAAAGATCCAAAGATTGAAAAAGATATAAGAACGGCGGAAAAAGCTATATCTGATTTTGAAAAGAAATACCGCAATAAAGACTATATTTCTACTCCAAAAAAGTTACTTCAAGCTTTAAAAGATCAAAATACTTTAAATGATGTCATCTCCAATGTAAAAGGAGGGCTATATTTTCACTATAGATCAGATTTAAATTCAGATGACACTGTTGCCCAGGCAATGTCGACAAAAATATCCAATAGACTTACAAACTCATTGAACAAGTTAGTATTTTTTGATATTGGTATTTCAAAAATTCCAGCGAAAGATCAAAAAAAGTTTTTGCAGGATAAAAGTTTGGAACCATATAGGTACATGCTTAAAACTACCTTTGAAAACTCAAAGTATATTTTGACAGAAAAAGAAGAACAGATGGCAAGTCTGCTTTCCGATACAAGCTACGATATGTGGGTAGATGGACAGGATAGACTGTTGTCTCAACAAGTCATTGAATTTAAAGGAGAAAAAATGCCTGTTGCAAAAGCAGTTTCTATTTTGCCAGATTTGGATAAAAAAGATCGTTTAGAACTAAATGAAAAAATTTTTAATATATATAAATCGATAAGTCACTTTGCCGAGGCAGAAATAAACGCAGTATATAACTTTAAAAAAGTAATGGATGAGAGACGGGGGTTTAAAAACCCTTACGATGCCACTTTTTTGAGTTATCAGAACGATGGAAAGACAATATTGCTTTTGATAGATGTGGTGACTAGAGGTTTTAAAATTAGTAAACGTTTTTACAAGCTTCATGCAAAGCTTTTGAAGGAGAAAAAACTTACCATCTCAGATAGAAATGTAAAAATAGGAGAAATAAAGAAAAAATTTGATTTTGAAACTGCCGTTTCAATAGTTGGAGAAGTTTTTGCAAAAGTCGGCCCACAGTATAAAAAGATATTTGATAAAATTCTAGATGGTCAAACTGATGTGTATCCGAGACAAGGAAAAACTGGTGGAGCATATTGTTCTGGAACCTATAACTCTCCGACATTTGTATTGCTTAACCACACAGATGATTTGCGTTCACTAGAGACGTTGGCCCATGAAATGGGTCATGCAGTTCACACAGAACTATCAAAGTCTCAGCCGTCTTGGTATCAGTCATACTCGACTTCTACTGCAGAAGTTGCAAGTACATTCTTTGAGCAAGTAACACTTTCTGAAATAGAGAAACAACTGACTGACGATGAGAAAGTCATACTACTCCACAACCAGCTAATGGGAGATGTTTCTACCATATTTAGACAGATAGCTTGTTTTAACTTTGAGTTAGAATTGCATACTCGGATACGCGCAGAAGGGCAATTATCAAAGAATGAAATGGCTAAACTTCTACGAAAGCATTTAGAATCATATCTTGGTGACGCTTTTGAACTAGAGGATGA
>CAZSFU010000002.1:0-14791 GCA_964606205.1 uncultured Candidatus Saccharibacteria bacterium
CATTATTATTTCAGCCAGCTCCTCTGTCTTATCTTTAAAACCTTGCTCGTAGTTTCCCAGAGGACCATTCCAAACAACAGTTTTAGACTCACCCACTAACTCTCTTATTTTTTCTATTGTCTTTGGACCAACGTCGCCAATATATTCATCAGCTGTTACTTCACTAGCATCTTTTATTTCTACACTACCATCTGCCCTTTTAACTGAAACGTCTATTGGGTAAATAAGCTTTGGATTCTCTAGCATTTCTTTTATTCCAAAATCACCATCTGTAACCAATGATGTACCAACTTCAAAACCTTTTTCTTTGAAAACATTGTTCGCCAAGGCTCCACCAACAAATACATAGTCGGCTCTGTCTAGATATTTTTTAATAAGAGGCAATTTTGTATCAAACTTTGCACCTCCAAGTATAAAAAGAAATGGTCTTTTTGGATCAAAAGCCTTTCTGAGGTTTTCTATCTCTTGTTTCAAAAGTAGTCCCCCATAGTGAGGAAGAAACTCTGGCACACCCACTATAGACGCATGCTTTCTATGCATCGCACCAAAAGCATCATCTACATATATATCTGCCATCTGAGAAAGTTTCTTTGAAAATTCTGCATTATTTTCTTTCTCCTCTGCGTTCATACGGAGGTTCTCAAAGAGCAAAATACCCTTGTCCTCCATCTTAGCCAACATGTCTATGGCTATGGCATTAAAGTATGTCTGGCAAAAATCAACTTTATAAAATCCGTTTAGATACTGCGCTACTGGCAAAAGCGACATATTCCCCTCACTTTCTGTATGAGCAATTATTACTATTTTCGCTTCGTGCTCCCTCAAGTAGTCTATAGTTGGTATGGCTCGCTCTATTCTATATGCATTTGCAACCTGACCCTCTACTACTGGAACATTCAAATCAAGTCGCAACAAAACGTATTTCCCTTTCAAATCATCACCCTTTAGTTCGTCTATGTATTTCATATCTATATTACTGTGTATCAACTGCTTTTATAATCTCCGAAAAACTACCGGCATCCAAACTTTGTCTACCGACTAAAAACCCCGACACGTTCCCGTCCTTCATTAGGGACTGTGCGTTAAATTTATCAACCGCTCCTCCATATATAACTCTCACGCCATCACCAGCAATACTAAATGTATCTTTCAAAACTTTTTTTATATATATAGACATCTCGTGCAAATCTATAGGTGTCATGGCTTCTTTACCTCCCACTGCCCATACTGGCTCGTACGCAATAATAATATTGTCCAGAGATTTCTTGGCGATCCCATTCAAAGCCTTGAGTATTTGTTGCTTTATAAATTCTAAATAGTCACCGTTTGAATCTCGAGTTTCCTCCCCTATGCAAACTATAGCGGTCATTCCTATACCAACAATAGAAAGTACTTTTCTATTGAGTTTTTCATCGGTCTCACCCATTTTCCTTCTTTCAGAATGACCAACTATCACATATCTAACATTGAACTGTGGCAATTGCATATGACTAACCTCACCAGTTAGAGGTCCTGTCGTGTTACTGTTGGCGTTTTGTGCACCCAAGTGCAGACCATCTTTTGCCAAAGATGATAGTGGTTGTATATATAAATATGGAGGACAGATAACCACTTCAGTCTTCTTTACCCCTTTTACAACTTTTCTAACTCCAGTAACTATTTTTTTAGCTTCATCCAAAGTCATGGGATTCATCTTCCAGTTTCCCACTACAAGTTTCTTGGCTTTTTTCATATCCAACATTGTATCACAACACAATAAGCATTATAAAATTTCATAATCTGGATGAAATTTAAGAGTAAATAGTCTGAAAACTTGAACAAATTAAATTGCCTTAGATGCTAGGCGCTGGAGATTTTGTGAGTGAGCCGTACTTTGACGTACGGTGAATGAACAAAATTGAACAGCAACAACGCAGATGAGGTGATTTTATTTGTTCAACTACTTAGTTTCGTCCCAGGAGACAGTCTGATACTGGTCTGAAGTCAGCGGAAAACTAGGCGGAGGACCGTACAACAAATTTGCATCGTAAATAATGTCTCTTGTTAGATACCCTGTATTATCTGTATAAGCAAAACCGTATCTTCCATTGGTACCTATCATTCCATATAAAGTTAGACTGGCTCTTCTGTACGAAGTTCCACATGATGAACCATAGTAGTAACGACCGGCACGACCATTTTGCGCCACAAGAGCAGCATCTATTCGAAGGTTGTCGTCACTTGAAAGTCCAGTGTTTATATCACCCTGAGAGATGAGTGATATAACATCTGTTCCATTATAATTAGTATATAGAAGGTCATTGTTTATGGTAATACTTGGTCTTGTAGATGGATTATCTGGGAACTTACCAGCTGCAACCGTAACTCGGGCAGAGTTTATTTGGCCCTCTACCCACAGGTTATCTTCTACAAAGATAAGACCGTTACTAGGAATCGGGTAGTTTCCAACTAAAGTCTGGTTTCCATTACCAGTAGTTTTTATACTCCATGTGCCCCAACCTGTCTGGTTCTGTGAATTTGAACAACCATTTGGAGCGGTCATAAGGTTTACCACCTTATACAAATCAAAAGTATCATCAGTTTTAAAAACAATTCTATATCCTTGAGCACCTGAATTAGAAATATATTTTCCAGCAGACTGTGCGCCGCTTTTTATCTGAGATAGGTCAGTTGTCATACCAACGAAATCTACTGCTGGAACTGGGAATTGTCGTCCAGCCTCAAAAACATCTGTTCTGTTTTGGATAGTAGCATTTGGAGCCTCTGCAGCTCTATAGGTGTCGTTAACGGCTCCACTAGGAAGAACAACGTGTGTATGCACACCGTACTCATTGTTACCTGAGTGATCTGGATCATCATACTTATCTTTCGCACTCGTTATTATGTTATGAGCCAGTCCATCGAAATGAATTCCTCCATTTGCATGTATTGGTCCAAAAACTTCAGTCCCCGCTCCGAAACGCATATCGTCATTTGCAACAACAGCAAATTTGGCAAGAGATGGTTTCGCTAACTGTACGGATATAACTCTAGAAACATTTGGGTCAGAAACTATTCTTCCTGTAGATTTTATTTTAACCAATGTAAAACCAGTTGCGGGGGGTACAATCTCGAGAGTAAATGTACCCAGTTTTATGCCATCCTTATCATAGAAATCATGAACAAATGGGCCAGTTGAAGTTCCATTTCCATCACTATAGTCAGTTGGGGCGTGCGCTAAATGCCACCTATAATAATCGACTCCAGCTTCGGCTATCTGCAGAGCCTGTTCTCTCTCCATGCCAACTCTTGAAGCCTTTATATTTGACCCAGCCCACGATACCAAAGCGCCAATCATTATCACAGAAATAGTACCAAAAACAAAAGCTTGGAGAAGTATGGTTCCTGATTGTTTATTATTTTTTATCATTAAAGATTATCTTTTAAGTTTCGTATGCTGACCTGCGAACTTGTGATTATCTGTATTGGGGATTTATTCGGATCTTTATCAATTATAACAGTAATCTTCACAAGACGAACAGAGGGAATATCGACAGGTATGGATAGCGGAGACGTAGTTCCAGAATAACTAGATGGGTAGTACTGAAACAAAGGCGCGGTGGTACTCGAAACGTAGTTAGATACCACTGTAGTGATCTTCTCGTTTGCATCTAGATAGGTTAACGGATTACCCGTTGGTGATATCACCCCTCTTTTTATTGAAGTGCCACTAACAAAATATCTAACTTTTTCTCTGACACTGTCGTTATCTACATCAGTGTAAAAAGTAATAGACGATGCGGAAGTTGATGCTATAGCATACGCACCAAGAGCCGATGGACCGGCTTCACGGATTTCAGTGACCATCACTTTAACAATATGTCTTGAGTCAATCTGTGCATTGAGACTTCCCTGCAAGAAATAATTCAAAGAAAAAACATCCCTGGCAAAAGTACTGACAGTTAATCCGATTAGACCCATCACAAAAATACTGATCAGCAGCTCTATCATAGTAAAACCTCTTTGATTGTTAGATATTTTTTTCATTTTAGCTCTTTACAAAAGTCACATCTAAAGCCTGCCAAGTCAGGTCAATATCAACATTTATATCCTGACTCACGTAGTCAGTTTTTGATAAATGTAGGACATAGCTTCCAACGCTCAAGCCTTGGAAATAAACCTGACCTGGAGGCGTACATGATGATGTAAATGTAAATGATATATCTGATATGTTTGGAGTTACCAGAGATGATGCAGTGTCAAAATAGATTTTGTATCTCAAATATCTGTTGCCGTTGTTGCTCGCGTGAATATTTTGGTTTGAAGTAGTGTAATACGTAGCTGAAGTTCCATCTGGTCCAGTGTAGTTCCATGTTCCGCCATCATTATTTGTTGCAATCTGAACTCTAATGTTTGGTGTTCCAGCAGAAAGAGGCTGTGATGTTGGATTCCAAGTAATGTTTTGATAATTTGATACTGAACCAGTATCAAAAGTGGACGATGTTAACTCTCCAGAAAGTGCATACTCGCCTAATACTTTTTTCAATTGTATATCTCCGTCCGGGTCGTTTATTTCTACATTTCCGTCAGATGAAAAATACATTTTACTGTTTGTTGATGTCGCTTGGCCTCCCCCATCTGACCAGTCCGTCTGACCCAAGAACCCCAAACCAGTTACCGCATTCAGATCAGGTCCTGGACCTTCTACGTCTACACTTACTCCAGACAGAGGAAGATTTGTCGCACTATCTTTCACAGTTACGAGAAGTGTATTTGGAGATTTTGGAGCAACAATGAGCTGAACGCTCTGTGTGCTGTTGGGGATGATACTAACTGGAGAAATAGGATTTATACCAATAAGATCATACAAAGTATCTATGTTTTTAAATAAATACGTATCCCATTCTATATTGTTTAAAACAAGTAGCCCTGAACCGTTTGTTGCTTTATTTTGAGAATATTTCAATACACTTGGACTGCCTATTAGTTTTGATCCGGTTAAAGAAAAATCTATAGATGGAACCGGTGCACATAGGCTAGTAACAGACGATATATCAAACGTACTCAGTCTATCTATTACAAAACTAAGCTGTGTGACTTGTTGAAGAACTACAGTAGCATGTGGTTTTGAGGGGTTTGGGTTACCAACGGTGATTGCGTATGTTTTATCTGTAGAATACCCTGACTTTGTTACTGTAACCTCATATGCGTTTATACCTGGAGGAGCATCAACAATCTGAAGCACCCCACTACTGTTTGTTGTATCGTCTATCACTATTGGTGGCACAGCAAGATTGTTTTCGATATGTACACTGGCATCTGGAACTGGATTTCCATTTGCGTCAAAGACTTTAACAAATAGAGACCCGTTAGTTGAGGCACTCTCTAAATTTTTAGGAGCAACCCGTGTAGTAACAACCATAGAAGGAAACGAGGTTCTACAATCGTCGCAAGCTATCTCTATTTCTACCATTTTAAAATCGGCTGGAGACAGATCGTTAGGGGTACCTCCAAGAGTTCCATCAAACGGATCGTCCACATTTCTAACCGTTGTTGAAACTGTATATTTATATTGATCACGCACTATAGTCTGAGTGTGACTGAGTTTTCCAGCTGGAATACCTCCGTATATACCAACATCAGAATATGACATATTACGAACAATCTCTAACTGTTCGTTAACAATACTCACGGCCTCAATTTTGGCCCGACTGGCATAAACAACATCAAATATACTTTTATATGCACCGTATACAGAGACAACAATTATACTAAACACGGCCACGCCAATAATAAGCTCAATAAAGGAAAAGCCTCTGTTTCTGCTTATTTTTTTAAAATTAAATTTAAACATTCAATTTTTAAAGTGCATCAGCCAATGAGTATGTAGGACCTAGCATTGAAATCGCAAAAAAACCAACCGCCACTCCGATAAATATCATCAATACTGGCTCTATAACAGACGACATGTCTTTTGTTTGTTGATCCACCTCTTCCTCATAGAACGTAGCGACAGACAAAAGCATTTCCCCTATCTTTCCAGTCTCCTCTCCTACAGACACCATCTCCCCCACAAACAGAGGATAGAGGTTATTGTGTGCAGAAAACACTGTAGATATCTGATCGCCTTTTTGTATAACAGTCTGAATTTCATCAAGAACTTCTTTGTAGTAATGATTTTGAATAACGTCTTTCGTTACACCGATAGCAATCACAATATCAACACCAGATGACAGAAGTGACGACAGAGTTCTGGCGGTTCTTGCTGAGTTTACCTGCTTAACAATATTTCCGATTATTGGAAGACGAATAATAACAGTATCAATCAATCTTTTTCCTCCGTTCGTTTTTAAGGCAAAAATAAATCCAAATATAGAAATTATCGTACCCAAGATCACAAACAAGAAATAGTTTTTTAGAAAATCACTAACTGCAATAATAATTCTGGTCGATAGCGGAAGTTTAATACCAAGACCTACAAATGTTGATGTAAGGGTTGGAACCATATAAACCATCATCAATACACCAATAACGGCCATAAGAGAGAAAATAACTGCTGGATACATGAGTGCACCTCTAATTTTTCTAGTTAGTTGATATGATTTTTCCATCTGCATACCAACGTTGTTTAGTGCCAAAGACAGGTTTCCAGACTCTTCACCAGCCTTAACCATCGAAACAAATAAAGGAGAAAATACTTCAGGATAGTTTTTTGTAGAGTCGCTAAATGTATTTCCCTTTGATATTGAGTCGTTTAGTTCACTCAGTATTTTCTTGAACTTTCCTTTTGCCTGTCTTTCCATGATAGACAACCCTCTAGTTACAGGCAGCCCAGCATCTATCATTTTAGAAAGATTTTTTGCAAAAACGATCTTATCATGAGTTTTTACACCACCCATAAATGGAAGATGCATGTTGGAGAACGAAAAATCTTTTCCTTGGTCAGCTTCGTCAGCAGATATAACCGTGCTGCCATCCTGTTTTATCGTGTGATAAAGAGAGAATTTATCTTTTGCTTCAAGCGTTCCCTCTTTTGTCTTACCCTCGGGATCAATAATTTTATATTTAAAAATTGGCATAGAAATTTACTTTGTTTCTATTATTGTATCAAAATAAATTTTCTTTGGTGAAAATATTTTTTGAAAATGTGCACAAGACTATTCTGATATAACTCGTAACACCTCTTCTATAGTAGTTGTTCCTTGAACTGCTTGGAAAATACCATCTTCCATCATAGTTAGCATCCCTTCTTGCTCTGCTATTTTCTGAATTTGATCCGCTGTTCCAGATTTTAGTATCGCCTCTTTTATTGCTGGAGAAACTTTTAGGATTTCGTGAATACCGGCACGTCCCGAAAAAGAATCTTCTGGTGCAGCGTCTTTCTTTGGTCTCCAAAATGGAACTTTTTCCCAGTCGTCTGACTTACCGATAACTTTCTCCTCTTTTAAAACTTCCAAAACTTTATCGAGATTAATGGATTTACCTAAAGTGTTTACTTCTGCTTTGGTTAAAAAGTATTTCTCTTTTTGATCGGTCAGTTTTCTAACAAGTCTTTGTCCAATAATTATATTTACAGTAGAAACAATAAGAAAAGGCTCTACTTTCATATCCATGAGTCTAGGTATCGCACCCGCAGCAGAGTTTGTGTGGAGAGTTGAAAGCACAACGTGACCAGTTAGAGAAGCGTTAACAGCGAGAGAGGCCGTTTCGTTATCTCGGATCTCTCCCACCATGATGATATCTGGGTCCTGTCGAACCAATGTTCGTAGTCCAGACACAAAAGAAAAACCGATTTCAGGTCTAACCTGAGTCTGGTTCACCCTCTTCATTTGGTACTCGATTGGATCTTCAATAGTAGAGATGTTTACGTCTGGAGTGTTTAGGATATCCAAAATAGTATATAGAGTGGTAGTTTTTCCAGATCCTGTAGGCCCAGTGGCAAGAATCATTCCGGTTGTTGATTTCAAAGCGGTATGAATTCTTTCTAAACCAGAGCCGTGAAATGCCAAACCTTCCAGTGTAAAGCCGGAAACACTATCTCTCAAAAGACGCATAACAATCTTTTCTCCGTAGTAAGTAGGTAGCGTAGAAACACGGAAAGAAACCTTTTCACCGTCTGAGTCGATCTTGAAACGTCCGTCTTGTGGAAGTCTCTTTTCATCCAACTTCAAAGAAGATAGGACTTTTATACGAGCTGCAATACTAGGTGCCATGTTTTTAGGCAGAATCATGGCGTCATGAAGCAAACCGTCGATTCTATAACGGACCAATAGCTGCATTTCTTGTGGCTCTATATGAATATCTGAAGCATTTTGCAAAATAGCATGTTTCAGTAGTGTATCTACGATACGTATCATGGGAACATCGTCAGCGAGCTTTTTGAGGTCAGCCTCACCCATCTCATCTATTTTGTCATCTGGAATGTTTTTGATCTGACCTACGTCCTCTGCAATGAGATCTCCAAACTCTGCTTTAAGACTTTTTTGATATTGCAAAATAGCACTTTTCATCGAATCAGCATCAGTAAGGCGAGGCAGTATTTTCAAACCCACTTTCTTTTTAACGAAATCAATAGCTGTCAGGTCCTCTGTATCTAACATGGCAACCTCCAAAGTGTCGTTTGTTTTTTTAAAAGCAACGATGTTGTGGTTTCGAGCAATAGGTTCTGGAATTAGAGAGAGAACTTCAAAAGGGAGTTTTTCTCCTTTTAGATCCACGAATGGAATACCGAGAATATACGCCTGCATTCTACGCAAGTCGTCCTCAGTTAGTTTGCCCTTATTAACTAGTATTTTACCTATATTCCCAGCAGTTTCTTTTGCCTCTTTTTCCGCAGAATCCAAATCCGTTCGAGAAACAAGACCGGAGTCTAAAATAAAATTCTTTAATTGTGATTCTTCAATGTGCATAGAGAAATTTGTTTTTAAATTATAGCACGTGAACAGTTTCAATTTCTAATAAAAATGTTAATAACAATCGAGAATATATATTATTTGACAAATAAATCAGTTGCTGCTATTATTATTTTATTGAAGTTCGCCATCCGGCGGGCTAATTTTTTACCCGATTTTCAAGAGATAGGGTAAAATAAGTAAGAATAAACAATTTAAAAACGAGAACTTTCACAATTTGGAAGTTCGTAACAACAAACAATATGATGGACTTAAAAGTGATTAATTCAGTTCTAGCCCAGCTAGAAGAAGAGCGCGGCATACCTCAGGCAAAAATCATTGAGGCTATTGAACTTGCCCTAGCTACTGCATATAAAAAGGAATACGGAAAAAAGGGGCAGATAGTTCGAGCTAAATTCGATCTAAACTCTGGAAAAACAGAAATGTTCCAGGTGAAAATCGTAGTAGATGAAACTACTGTTGCCATGGACGAAGACGCTCTTATCGAGGCTGAAGGTAGAGAAGTAGTTGAGGGAGAACCAGCAATAGAGCTCTATAACCCAGAAAAACACATAATAATAAGCGACGCGAGAAGAATAAAGAAAGACATCCAGCTAGGAGATGAGATGATTTTCCCTCTAGAAGGCCAGGATGACTACAGTAGAATAGCCGCACAGACAGCAAAGCAGGTTATTATGCAAAAAATCCGAGAAGCTGAGAAAACACACATCGTAAGCGAGTTCGGTAAAAAAGAAGGTGAAATCGTTTCTGGAACTGTTCAGAGAATGGAAAGAGGTAACATATTTATAGATATGGGCCGAGCTCCAGGCATACTTCCTTACGAGGAACAAATACCCGGTGAGAGATTTGGACAAGGAGAAAGAATCAGAGCATACCTATATAGAGTAGAAGAGTCAGGAAAAGGAGTTTTCCTTCGATTGTCTCGAAGCCATCCAAAGTTCCTAGAGAAGCTTTTTGAAACAGAAGCTCCAGAAATAGCTAACGGAACTGTGATTGTAAAATCTGTAGCAAGAGAGGCTGGTTCTAGAACAAAAATAGCTGTTAGTTCAAAAGACCCACATATTGACCCAGTTGGATCAATGGTTGGACAGAGAGGAGTTCGTGTTTCAACAGTTATGTCAGAACTTGGAGGAGAGAAGATCGATATAATAGAGTGGTCAGAAGATCCAAAGAAATTTATAGAAGACGCGCTTTCTCCAGCAAAAACTATTGATGTAAAAATAAATGAGGCAGAAAAGCAGGCAACTGTAACTGTTTCAGAAGATCAGCAGTCACTTGCTATTGGAAAGGGTGGACAAAATGTTAGATTGGCTGCAAAGCTAACTGGCTGGAAGATTGATATTCAATCAACTACACCAAACAAAGAGACAGTAGAGACTTCAGAATAATAAATAAGTTAAACAAAAACACTCGAGTCATCTCGAGTGTTTTTGTTTATGGTAACTTCAAAGCAGGCACTATTTGTTTCTTTCTAGACAAAATACCAGGCAAAGTTTTTGTATCCCCTTCGACTACTACACCAAAGGAAGCTTCAACAAGTTTTTTTGTGAAATCATTATAAGTAAATGCAACGGCCTCTTCTTTAAAGATATCTATTACAAACAAAAGTACGTCATCAGTATCGGGCTCTAGCTTCAATATCTCTGAAATAGCAGAGACCAGACCATCCTTTCTGGCCATAATAGACGGGGTGTCAGTTGTTTCGATAACTGATATCCTCACTTGTTTGTCACCAACATCGAACTTTTTGCTATCTAGATGCAATAGACCTATGTCTGTAAAGTCAGAAACGTCTGATTTAGCCTTAAACATTTCGTTTGAGTATGAGGCAATGTCGATTCCCAACTGTTTAGCTAGTTTCTCTACAATATATTTGTCGTGGGCTGTTGTTGTTGGTGATCTGAAAGCCAAAGTGTCTGACAATATACATGAGAGCATTATTCCAGCAATATTCTGAGGGAGTGAGTCAGAAACTTCTCCAAAAAGATCATGTATGACTGAAGCTGTTGATGCAAGAGGTTTAAGATTTACCTCGATAGGACCTTTTGTCTCCAAACCGCCAAACAACTTGTGGTGATCAATGATTTTTAAAATATTTGTATCTAGTATGTTAGGAAATAGTTCCTGAGGATTGTTTGTATCTACTATCACAACATCATCCCCAGAATCAACAGAAGACAAAAGTTCTGGTTCAGAGAAACCCCACTTGTTCAAAACAAATGAAGTCTCCTTGTTTAGCGGACCCAAAACATACGGTCTAGACTCCACTCCCCCATGAGTATTCATATACCAAGACCACAAAATAGCGCTTCCTGTAGCGTCGGTATCTGGTGATATGTGAGAAAATACTTTAATCATGTTTAGCATAATACAGTATTATTTTTCAAAATCAAATTGCTTGAGAAATAACCTCTGGTATAATATTCGTATTAATAACAAGTTATCTAAAGTATGAAAAAAATTATATTAAATTCGTTAATGATTACACTTTCGTTAGGAGTGACTACTTCTGCTTTCGCGGCAGAAACTGCACAACCAATCAAAGCATTGAGAGAAGAAAGAGCTGGTGCAAAAGATAAACTACAGGATATGAGGAGAGACAATGCCAGCTCAACAGACGACAAAAAGGAATTGAGAAGAGAGATAGCAAGCACTACAAAAACGATTCGTGATCAAGTAAAAGAGAAAATCAAAAACCTCATCGAGCGAAGATTCGGAAAAATGTTCACCAGATACCAAGCAACAATAGACAGAGAGACTCAGATAATGAACAAAATCAACGCTAGAATTGAGAAAATAAAAACTTCAGGTGGAACAACAACGGAAGCAGAGAAACTAGTTTTAGATGCTAAAACTCATTTAGACGAAGCACAGAAAGAGCTAACTATACTAAAAAACAAAGCCCAGAATGAGTCTGAAATAGCATCATCAACTACACAGACTATTTCAAAGGAAACACTGAAAGCAATGAATGACTCAGTCAAAAATCTAGAAAAAGAAATCCGAGCAGCACACCAGTCTCTTCAAAAAACAGTAGGAGCTCTCAGAGGATCTTCAAAACTAGAACATGCCACAAGCACAGGAGAGCACAATAACTAATAATTAATTACTAATAAAATGGAACCAACAATACAACAACAACCTTTAAACACCATTCCAGAGAATAAGTCCTCTATTGGATCAATAATAGGAACAATAATAATTATTGCTGTTATTATCCTCGGTGGACTATATTTCTGGGGCAAAAGAGTAGAGGAAGCTAAAATAAGACAGAACCTAGTTACAGAAACAGTTCCACAAAATAACCAGATGGATGAAGCTGCTGTTATAAAAAGCACAAGTTCTTCTGATGACCTAGATTCTATAGATGCCGATCTAAATGCGACAAAACTTGATAATCTGAATGCAGAAATGAGCGTTCAGGCTATGTAAGTTTTACAGACAAATTGTAAAGTAAAAAGCCGCACACATAGCGGTTTTTTACTTTACAAAACACAACCTCCAATATAGACTGGAATTCATGACAAAAAAACACTATAAAGACGTTAAACTTAGCCCTCTTCCAGAAAGAGAGCTCGAAATTATTGGAACAATCACAGCCGAGAAAATGGCCTTAATGCGAGAGAAGGCTATCAAGAAACTAAAAGAGTCTGTTGAACTTCCAGGTTTCAGAAAGGGACATGCCCCAGAAAGCCTTATCGCCCAAAAAGTTGGTGAGGGTTCTATACTAGAGGAAGCAGCAGAAATAGCACTAACAGAAGAATACCCAAATATTCTTGAGGAACACAAGATAGAAGCCATCGGACGACCCGAGATAACTATCACAAAAATAGGAGTTGGAAGTGACATGGAGTTCAAAGTGAAAACTTCACTCATGCCAGAGATAAAGCTTTCTGACTATAAAAAAACAGCGAAAAAAGTATTTGCAAAGGAGGATAAGGAGGTAGAAGTAACTGAAAAAGAAATAAACGATGTAATAGATACTATTAGACACAATATTGCTCACGAGAAAGTTCATGCAGAAGCAGGTGGAGGAAAGGAACACAACCACAGAGAAGTCACTGATGCTGACCTACCAGAAGTAAACGATGATTTCATAAAGATGCTTGGAGATTTCAAAGATATTGAAGATTTCAAGTCAAAAATAAAAGAGAACCTAGCAAAAGAAAAAGAAATCAAAGGTAAAGACAAGAAAAGAACAGAAACTCTAGAGAAAATAATGGAGGAATCAACTATAGATCTCCCAAAAATCATAATTGACGGTGAATTGGACAAAATGACGGCTCAGTTCAAAGACGATATAGCTCAGTCCGGACTATCTTTTGATGACTACCTAAAACATATAAAAAAGACTGAAGATGATTTGCGATCTGAATGGAAAGATACAGCAGTAAAAAGAGCGAAATCTCAAGTGATCCTAAATGAAATAGCAAAAGCTGAAAATATCACCCCAAAGGAGGAGGAGGTTAAAAAAGAAATGGAAAACATCCTAGCTCACTACAAAGACGCAGATAGGTTCCGAGTGAGAATGTACGTAGAGACATTTATGACCAACGAGATGGTGTTTAAATTCCTCGAAGACAACAAGTAATTTAAAAGAACGGCCTCGGCCGTTCTTTTAAATTAAAAATATACTCAATGTAGAGATAGCCGCAGTTTCAGCACGTAATACCTGAGAACCGAGGGAAACTATAGGCGCATCAAACGTTTCAAAGACTTTTAATTCATTATCGCTCCAACCACCTTCTGGCCCTATAAAAATAGCTATTTCTTCCCCATCTTCTCCTAGATGATCTCCAACATACTCTCCATCAAGGTGAAGTACTAGTTTTTTGTTGGGCAAGTTGCCCTCTTGTAAAACTTGTTGTAAATCAACTATTTCTCCCATCTCTGGAACAGTTCCCCTACCCGACTGCTCACTCGCCTCTGTTACTATCTTTCTCAGTCGATCCATATTCAAGTTTTTCTTTTCGCTTCTCTCACACAACACAGGAATGATGCGTGTAACACCAAGTTCAGTTGCCTTTTCAGCCACCAACTCAAAATTGTCCTTTTTTATAAGCGCCACGCATAAAGTAACATCTCTTTTTGGTTTTTCACCACCGGAAAGTTCCTCTACGACCTCCACGCTAGCAGATGAGTTGGTTAGGTGTGTGATCATACATAGATAGTCAGTACCGTTTCCATCAAAGAGAATAACCTGGCTACCAACATTGTATCGAAAAACTGACCGCCACTGGTGCACCAAGTCCCTATCGGGGATATCGAACTTTGAGCCATTAATGGGGGTGTTTGAGTAAAATCTATGAATTCGCATTGAAAAACTATACCATGTTTTACAAATTGTGTATTCCTGGTATACTCAAGCCTATGTTAATACCAACCGTCTTAGAAAAATCCCAGTTCGGGGAGAGGGCTTATGACATCTTCTCTAGACTATTAAAAGACAATATCATCTTCCTAGATGGACCTATTGATGACCATGTAGCGAACCTTATTATCGCCCAACTACTGTTCCTACAATCAGAAGACCCTAAAAAGGATATATCTTTCTATATAAACTCACCCGGAGGCAGTGTTACAGCTGGTTTAGCTATAGTAGACACTATGAACCATATTAAAAACGATGTTTCTACAGTTGCTGTAGGTATCGCGGCATCAATGGGGGCTGTTATCCTGTCAGCTGGAGCAAAAGGCAAAAGATATGCCCTACCTAACGCAGAGATAATGATCCACCAACCTCTAGGAGGAGCAGAGGGTCAAGCCTCAGATATTGAGATTTCCGCAAAACACATCATTAGAACTAGAGAGAATTTAAATAAAATCCTAGCAAAAAACACTGGCAAAACAGTAGCTCAGATAGAAAAAGACGGCGACAGAAACTTCTTTATGACAGCAGA
>CAZSFU010000002.1:14891-19069 GCA_964606205.1 uncultured Candidatus Saccharibacteria bacterium
TTTCTTATATAGTGGGGTTATTATTAAATCAATAATAACCGGTTGTTTTTTGTTTTTCCCGTTAATTTCCTGTTTATATCCAGACAATCAGAAAATCAAATTACCTTAAAATCTTAGGAACTTTAGAATTCACTTTCATAAATACTAGAAATTTCAAAAAGAGAGACGAAGAGCGGCCAGCATAAAACATGTTTTCATTAAAAATAATAGCGTTAATGTTGAGCGTTGCCTCAACAGCATCGCTTGCGATAGGATACGGTTTACGTATTTTGGTTTCCAGAGGACAGAGAGGATCAATGGAGCTCGACATCAAACAGATGATGCTCGAGGCGAAAGATCGTGAACAAAAAATAATAGAGGAAGCTGAGAAAAAAGCTGAAGAGATAATAAAAGTTGCTCGAGTAGAAATAAAACAAAAGGAGGATGATAATAAAAAAAATGAAGAGCGACTCATTAAAAAAGATGAGCTTCTTGATCATAGACAAACAGAAATCGACAAAGAGGTTGAAGACGTAAAAAAGAAAATAGAAGAAATAAAACAGATACGACAGAATGCCGAGGCACTAGAGTCTCAGAAGAAAGAAGAACTTCAGAAAATCGCGAGACTTACTCCAGAGGAAGCAAAGGAACAAATATTGAAAACTGTTGAAAGAGAATCCGAAGAAGATATTCTAGTTAGACTTAGAAAGCTAGAACAAACTGGTCAGGAAAAAATTGAGGATAAGGCAAAAGAAATACTCGCAACATCTATTCAACGACTAGCCAACTCTGTTTCAACAGACATGCTAACAACTCAGGTTGCAATACCAAGCGATGAACTAAAGGGCAAGATCATCGGTAAAGAAGGGCGAAATATAAAGGCTTTTGAGAGAGCAACTGGTGTTGAAGTAATAGTTGATGACACTCCTGGATTTATCACTATTTCATCTTTTGATCCAGTTAGACGACAGACCGCAAAATCAGCTCTAGAAAAACTAATAGCTGACGGCAGAATACAACCAGCAAAAATCGAAGAGATGGTTCAAAAAGCCGAAGAAGAAATAAGCAAAACAATAAAACAAAAAGGTGAAGAGGCTGTTTACGAAACTGGAGTGTTAGGACTCGATCCACGTGTTGTGACTATTTTGGGAAGACTGCATTTCAGAACTAGTTACGGACAAAATGTTTTAGCTCACTCTGTTGAGATGGCACACATCGCCGGAATGCTTGCAGAAGAAATCGGAGCAAATGTTCAAGTCGCAAAAGCAGGAGCTCTCGTTCACGACATAGGAAAGGCGCTAGACCATGAAGTTGTTGGGACTCACGTAGAAATCGGAAGAAGAATTCTACAAAAGTTTGGAACTGATGAAAACATCATCAAGGCAATGCAGGCTCATCACAACGAGTATCCATACGAAACTCTTGAATCAATGATCGTTCAGTCAGCGGATGCAATATCTGGAGGACGACCTGGAGCAAGACGTGACAGTATTGAAAACTATTTGAAGAGACTAAAGGATCTAGAAGCTGTTGCCTCTTCATTTAAGGGTGTAGAAAAATCATATGCACTACAAGCAGGACGTGAAATAAGAATTTTTGTAACTCCAACAGAAGTTACAGATCTTGAAGCAAAGAAAATGGCGCGTGATATTGCACTACGCATAGAGTCAGAACTAAAATATCCTGGAGAGATTAAAGTTACACTAATCCGAGAGTCTCGAAACATCGAGTTTGCACGTTAAAACAAATAAAGCAGGACATTTTAAAACGGTCTTGTCTAGATGTTGCGCTAAAAAAGCCTTAATATATAATACCCTTATAGATAAGAGTTGGTATTATTAGGTTTAGGTTAACTATCATCAACATGAATAAAGCATCAATAGTGGAAGCAGTACATGCAAAACTAGGTGGTACAAAAGTTCAAGCTGAAGACGTTGTAGATACAATGATCGACGCTATCGTCTCAACACTTAAAAAAGGTGGCGAGGTATCAATAGCTGGTCTAGGTATCTTCTCAACAAAGACTCGAGCCGCAAGACAAGCTCGAAACCCTCGAACTGGAGAGACTATCTCAGTCCCTTCTATGAAGGTTCCAAAGTTCAGAGCTGCTAAGGCTTTGAAAGAAGCGGTTAAATAGTCATTTACTCTAGAGTAAATCAAGAAAGAGCCCAATTGGGCTCTTTTTTGGTATTTAAGATGTGCGGGATAGCGGAGTCGAACCGCTCTCAACAGTTTGGAAAACTGTAGTTTTACCGATAAACTAATCCCGCAATAGAAATTATCTTATCAGAAAAAGCCTTCCCTATCAAATGGGTCATAGAGAAGTGGTATAATTGATATATGTTTATCAAAACGCTATTTTCGTTCATAGTGGCCCACATTCTACTACTTGGTGGAGTAAATACTCGAGTTTATGTTGCACCAGACGCTGACAACCAACACGTATCGACCACATCAAAGCAAACTATAGTGGCGACAACAACAAGCCAAGAGAAAAATAGTGTTACTAAGAAAGATATTCCCAAAATAGTTAAACCAAAAACGGTCCTTCCAAAACAAGCTACGTCTTCGAATACAACGGCCAACGCGCCAATAAAGGAACCTGAGCCAGACTTTGTTGCAATAAACGAATTTGCAAGAAAGGCAACGATAAACATACTATGCGTAGCAAAGGGTGGTGAACTCTCCCCTATATCAGGTACAGGAGCAATAGTTGAACCTAACGGGCTGATACTCACAAATGCACACATAGGTCAGTACTTTTTGTTAAAAGATTTTAGACAAAAGGACTTTATTCAATGCGTCGGCAGAACTGGAAGCCCAGCATATCCCAAATACAGGCTCGAACTCGTTTATATATCCCCTACTTGGATTGGTGAAAACAAAGATATAATAAAGTCTCAGAGCCAAACATCTACAGGTGAAAATGACTTTGCCTTTCTCCGTGTGTCAGGAATGGTAGATGAGTCAAATGTTCCAAGTGTTTTGCCGTTTATCACCATGAACATCCGAGGAAATATTGAACCGGCTGAACCGGTACTACTTTCTTCCTACCCTGCCGGATTCCTAGGAGGAATATCGATACTTCAGGATTTAAGCCTTACTACAGCTGTGACAAACATAAAAGATGTTTTTACTTTTAAAGATGGCAGTATAGACATAGTGTCAGTTGGAGGAACGGTAGTTTCCCAACGAGGATCATCTGGAGGACTCGTGGTTGATAAAAACTCTACTCTTATTGGCGTTATAACGACTAGCACAGAAGGAAATACGACAAAAGAACGTGAACTGAACGCAATCACACTTGGATACATAGACCGAAGTATCCAAAAAGAGTTAGGTTTTGGCCTTAGAAAATTTATTTCAGAAACCCCTGAGACCTTCGCAAAAGTGTTTGCGAGCACAACAGCACCAACACTTTCAAAAATACTAATAGACGAGATTCAAAAACATTAATCTATTTAGAAGCAAATTCAGCCGAAACCTGGACAATCATATCAAAACTATCTTCTTTGACCGCTTTGTTTGGTTTCTCAAAACCACACTTAAGACATTTATGTTTAATAACATACTCCTTACCCTTTTTCTCTATACGAACAGGCTTCATTAGACCTCCACAAGGATTTAACCTGTCTCCAGGGTTAATATCTACATGCTTTGAATATAAACACTGATGGCAGTGGTTTGTATATCCGTCCCCTCCTACAGAAAAACCACAATGCTCACAAACAAAATTTTCAGTTTTTCTAATAAAAACCATAACTATTTACTGAAACATCTCTTTTAGCGGTTCCCAATAGAACTCTTTCCATCCATTTGCAATGCTTTTTATCTGACTTGCAGGCACATTTTTATGTGTAAATGTTAAACGAGTACCAGTTTTGGTTTTTGCAAAATCAAAAGTTACCACAGAATTCTTGCCCTCTTCCCAATCGGAAGCTCTCCATTCTTGAACTATTTTCTTACCGGGAACAAGCTTTATATTTTTACCTGTAGCATACGAGTCATATACAGAGAACCTACCTCCTTCCTTTTGGCTAATCTTTGCTGGAGCGCCAGTTAACTCACCGTGCTTTTTTGAAGACATTAAAATATCATAAACTTCATCTGGAGAAGCTTTTATATTTACAATTTGCTTTATAACCTTACTTGTAGACATTAAATTGTCGGAGTGCTGGGATTCGAACCCAGAGTCGCCT
>CAZSFU010000002.1:19169-31448 GCA_964606205.1 uncultured Candidatus Saccharibacteria bacterium
TTACACTACACTCCGAATACCGACAAATACAAGTAAGAGTCTATCATAAATAACCCAAATAACAAACATCACAAAACAATGTCCTCAAGCAAAAAGACACGACTTAGTCTCTTAGACATATCTACATGGACCGTAATCACATCAAACTGCCATTCTGTTTCATCTGAAACATTTCTTTCTAGTAAGTATGACTGAAATGCCCTACCTAGCCTCTGTAATTTCCAAGGATGCATATTGTCCTCTGCTCTATAGGAGTCACCTGGTGTTACATGTGTAACGTCCGCATCAGGTATTTCACGAGAAACAGCCTTAACCTCCACAAAATGGATCTTGCTCCCCTTTTTGGCGATTATATCAATCTCTCCCCACTTTTTTAGATAATTTCTCTCAACAACCTTATAACCGTTGTTCTCTAGCCACTTACAGGCAGAATCTTCACCTATCTGACCGAGTTTTTGTTTTTCGGTTGGTTCCTTTGAGAAATTCTTATTGTACATGAGCTAATTATATACCGGCGTACAGTGAGTTACACATGTAACATATACTTCAGTATTTCACGTGAAACGTTTTACTTAATTCTAAAAAACAGACATAGATTGGACATGTCCTTGCTAAAATACACATATATAAAGCCATATAATTCTGAAAGTCCATAAGATGTCTTAAAAATTGACAGTGGTCAAAGACCTGTCTTTAATACACATGTCCCCAGACTTATCCACAGTTTTCCACAAAAGACAGGGGATAAGTCTCTTACTTTTAATTTTTAAAACTTTAGTATATGATATTAAAGTTCAAATATTGCGGGCATGGTTAAGTGGTATAACAGGTCCTTGCCAAGGACCAGTCGGGGTTTCGATTACCCCTGCCCGCACAAAAATAAACGTAGTTGATTTTTGTTGGCAGGGGGTGGGGAAAGGGTCGGAAAACGGGAGTTTTCCGTGGAGGAAGGAGTGGGAAAACCGCCGGTTTCCCAGCCCCCGTGACCCGCACTCATATAAATTGACCCGAAATTGTGCACCCGGCAGGAATCGAACCCACATCCACGGTTCCGAAGACCGGTACTCTATCCGTTGAGCTACGGGTGCATTGAGATGACTATACTACAAAATTATAAAGTGGTCTATAATATACTCAATAAATGACGTTCACAATCCCAAAAGAGGTTTCATATGTAACAGAGCAACTGGAAAAAGGTGGCTTTGAGGCTTTTATCGTGGGTGGATGCGTAAGAGACATGATACTCGGAAGGGAACCACGAGACTGGGACATAACCACAAATGCAACCCCTGAGCAGATTATATCTTTATTTACCAAGACATTTTACGAAAACACCTTTGGAACTGTAGGTGTAGTTAACGAAGAAACAGAAGATGACAGGCTTGCAGTGATCGAGGTGACTCCGTACAGACTAGAAGGGGAGTATTCCGACAACAGACACCCGGATACTGTTATTTTTAGCCAAAAAATAGAAGACGATCTAAAAAGAAGAGATTTTACAATGAATGCTTTGGCGTATTCTGTTTCAAAAAATGAGGTCATTGATCTTTTTGACGGTGAAAATGATTTAAAATCAAATTTGATCAGAACTGTAGGGGATCCAGTAAGTAGATTTAAGGAGGATGGCCTAAGAATATTGAGAGCGGTTAGATTTTCTGCCGAACTTGGGTTTGAAATAGAAGCAAAGACAGAAAAAGCTATATTTGAAAACTCAAATCTATTGAAAAACATATCAATGGAGAGAATACGAGATGAATTTACAAAAATAATTATGTCAGACAGTCCGATGATGGGACTTCTATCACTTAACAAGCTTGGTTTATTGCAATATATTGTTCCTGAATTAGAAAAAACTATAGGCGTTGAACAAAACAGGGCTCATTCATATCACGTATGGGAGCATTTACTTAGATCATTACAGGGTGCTGCTGACAAAAAATACCCCCTAGATCTCCGTTTAGCGGCTCTATTTCACGATATTTCGAAACCTGAGTCTCGAAGATGGGGAAATGAACAAAATACTTGGACTTTTTATGGTCATGAAGTTTTGGGAGCAAGAGTTTCCAAAAAAATACTCACAAATCTAAAATATCCAACAAAAATTATAGAAAAAGTTACAAAAATGATTCGTTGGCATATGTTCTTTTCTGACACAGAGCAAATTACGCTCTCAGCGGTCCGTAGAATGATTGTAAATGTGGGACGAGAGAACATATGGGATTTGATGAATCTACGCATATGCGACCGTATAGGGACCGGTAGACCCAAAGAAGACCCGTACCGTCTCCGAAAATATCACGCGATGATAGAAGAAGCTCTTCGTGATCCAATTTCTGTTGGAATGTTAAAAATAGATGGCAAAAGAATAATGGAAGTAACACAAACTACACCGGGGCCAAAGATTGGTTTCATACTACATGCACTACTAGAAGAAGTTCTCGAAGACCCGACAAAAAATACAGCTGAAAATCTTGAAAATACGGCTAAAAATCTTATTAATTTACCTATTGAAGAGCTAAAGGCATTGGGAGAAAAAGGAAAGCAGTCAAAAGATGAAGCTGATGAGGAACAAGTAAAGAGAATTCGTTCAAGCCATCACGTAAAATAAAATCCTGGATTGAATCCAGGATTTTATATAATAAAATAACCGCCCAATAATCAATATTCATGCGTTCTCATTGCATAAATACTCATCATTGAGCGGTTGAGAGGAAAAGAGCACTTCAGCAAAGAATGGTGTTGGAAACAGCATCACAAGCTAAATAATATAGATAAGGTTGGGGATGTGTTGATCGAACAACAGCATCTAAACCGATTGTGTCTTTTCATTGTGTGAGGTGCGCACCTCACTTCGAACAAAAATCAAAGAACTCTGGTGGAAATCAATCCGGGGTTTATCGAAAATCATACCACCGATCTGACACTCATTGTATGTCTTTTAAAAAAAGAGTAAAGGACTTTATAAGACAAATGTGTGGATAACTATTTTTAAAAACGTGTCTTATAAATCTATCTCAATAGAAACAGGGCAGTGGTCAGATCCTAAAATATCTTTATGTATCAACGCCTTTTTAACTTTTGACTCGAGTCTTTTAGAGACAAAAACGTAGTCAATTCTCCAACCAATATTTCTTTCACGTGCATTCGCAAAGTGACTCCACCAACTATAGTGACCGTTTCCTTTTGTAAAAATTCTGAAAGTATCAACAAAATTTTGATCTATCATTTTCTGAATTCCTTCACGCTCTTCATTTGTAAATCCTTTCTTGCCAACGTTGTCTTTTGGTCTGGCGAGATCATCTTCTGTATGCGCCACGTTCAGGTCTCCGCAAAATATAACTGGTTTCTTTTTATCCAACTCCTTGATGTATTCAATAAATGCAGGATCCCACTGCTTATGCCTCAGGGAAACTCGAGAAAGATCGTCCTTTGCGTTTGGGGTATAGACCGTAACTATGTAGAAATCAGGATATTCGAGAGCTGTCACTCTACCTTCAGAGTTCGTATCTCCATATGAGTCTTCAGATAACTTATATTTTTTAGCAATTTTCTCTGGAATATCGAGTAAAACGGCCATCGGTTTTTCCTTTGCAAATATAGCTGTTCCACTGTATCCCCTGCGAACAGCGGAGTTCCAATACTCCTCATAGTTAGGTAAATCCACTTCACTCTGGCTCTGCTGAGCCTTTGTTTCCTGTAGGCAGAGCAGATCTGGATTATATTTCTCAACAAATGGGACGAATAAGCCTTTTTTGTGAACCGCACGTATTCCGTTTACATTCCAAGATATGATTTTCATATGGAAAGTTTAACATAAAACGAATCGCCCGCACCTACAGCGTGTAAGTGCGAGCGAATTTGCTAGTGTCCTTCGGTGAGTCGATAGAAATACTCACCAAGGATAAGCTGGTACTCCGGAGACCCCCTTCGGACCACTCTGAAGTGTTCCGCAGCGAGCCCCAAGATGGGGGATCCGACGGATACCCCGACCCCATACTCGTTCGGGGGATAGGCGTCAAGCGCATCGTTCACGGTTTTCGGTTCGGGTCCCGATACGACGTACACCCTTTTCCCCGTGACGATCAGGTCTCCGAAACGAGCCGTGGCCAGCTCCTGTGCCATCTCAGCGTGGATGGTGCTGTGCCCGGAGTGACTCGTCTGGGTCTGCATCTTGCGATCCGAAATCGCGTCTGAAACGATCGCGATCAAGTAAATCAGGCTCAAACAAGCCACGATCGTCCCACTACCCTTGATTGCCCAAACCAGATCATTCGACTTCATATGGACCTCCAGTCCTGCATTATATTATAAAGTATTAACTCAAACTTGTCAAATATATTTTACTTCTTTTTGTGGAATTTTTTATGAATGTCGTGAAGATGTTTGTCAGTCACGTGTGTATATATCTGAGTGGTGATAATACTAGAGTGTCCCAGCATAGCCTGAACGGATCGAATGTCTGCACCGTTTGAGAGTAGACCTGTAGCAAATAGGTGACGCATCGTATGGGGTGTTACTTTTTTTGAAAGTCCTGCTTTGGTAGCATAGTGACGCAGAATACGTTCAACTGAGTGTCTGTTGAGTGCGGACGATTCCATGGTATTTACAGATTTTGACTTTGTCTTCTTACCTTTTTCACTTTTTTCAACTCCAATTCTAACAAACAAAGCCTCTTCCATATCTTTTCTAGCCATAAGATAGCTTTTTACATATTTTCGAGCTTCGTCTGATATAAAAACCACACGGACCTTTCCACCTTTTCCTCTTATTGATAACTCGTCAGAATTCAAGTCTATATCTGCAGTTAGGGAGCATAGCTCAGAAACACGAAGGCCCGTCGAGAACAATAACTCTAAAATGGCCTTATCTCTCAATGATTTTAAATCGCTACCAGTTGGAGCGTTCAACAAACGGTTTAGTTCATCGTTGGTAATTAGATCAAGCGACCGTTCGCTCACCTTTGCCAACTCTATTCGTTCTGCTGGCAGAGACTTTACCTCCTGCCTCGCCAGATACTTTAAAAAAGCTCTGAGTGCTATGAGATAGTAGTTCTGTGTCTTTTTTGAAAGGGTTTTATCAGAAACCTTGTTCCTGAGGCTTGGATTATTGAGAAGGGTTTTCCATGGAAGGTTTGGTTGACGGTTAAGCCACAAACGGAACTCTCTAACCGTTTGATCCGTGATAGCTGAAGGGTTATCATTCTTTGCGAAATCAAGGAATTTACTCAGATACCTATCATAGTTCTCGACTGTATTGAGTGAGCGACCCCGCTCTATCTCGATATATTCCAAAAACTGTTGTTTTAGTTGTTTTAAAGAAGCCATTTAGACTATATTCTATCACTAAATCAAAATATTGTGCGACACAACCAAACCTGCCTTAGGACTTGCAAATCCATTGGTTTCGTGATATTCTGGCTTCAATGCTTACAAAGACGAAAAAATCAAAAGTTATCAAGGATGTGCAGGTACACGACAAAGATACCGGCTCACCTGAGGTACAAATCGCTATTTTATCTCGAAGAATCGACGAGTTAGCTTCTCATTTGAAGAAAAATGCAAAAGATAACCACTCACGAAGAGGGTTACTACAGATGGTAGCGAGCCGAAAGACTCACATGAAATATCTTGAGAAGAAGAATCCAAAAAGATATAACGCTCTGAACAAGAAACTAGGACTTAAGAAATAGGAATCGGACTACTCTTTGAAAGCAAACCTACGGGTTTGTTTTCGTTTGTAAGTATTTATTTTAGAAATGATATACAATTAAGATTGTTAGATTTTTTAAAATTTTTAGAATTAATTTTTATATATGAGTGTAATTAAACACAAAAACCAAAGGGTGGGTATTTTTATAGATACCCAGAACCTTTACCACTGCGCCAAAAATATTTATGGCGCTAAAGTGAACTTTGACCAAGTTGTAAAAGACGGTCTAGCAGGAAGATCTTTAACTAGAGCTACTGCATACGTAACGACCACAGAGAGTGGTGAAGAAAAAAACTTTTTTGATGCCTTGGAAAAAATGGGAATTGAAACGAAGACTAAAAATCTTCAGATATTCGCTGGCGGATCAAAAAAAGCAAACTGGGATATCGATCTCGCAGTGGACGCTATAAAACTTGCGCCGAAACTAGATGCGATAATACTGATAACAGGGGATGGCGACTTTGTGCCACTAGTAGAGTATCTACAGAACGTAGGATGCCAGGTTGAGGTTATGTCTTTCGGAAAAGCGACTTCAGCAAAACTTATTGAGGCTGCAGACGACTTTATTGATCTAGATGAGAATCCAAGGAAGTATCTTTTGGGATTAAGAAATAGAAGTCCTAGGCGGGCACCGTTACCAAAAACAGAATTTTAGAAACAAGGACCGGGATTAACCTGGTCTTTGTTTTTATAATTAAGAATATTTTGTTAAACTATTAGAATGCCTCCTGAAGAAAAAAAAGAAAGGATACCAATAAAATCCCTACGAACCTATCAGGGAGATGTTGAGGAAGCAATAGGAAAAAATAAAGAGTCTAGCACTACTATTTTTGTCGCAGAACAAAAAAGAAAGGAGTCTAAACCAATCATAGCATCGGAAGTAAAAGACAGCCCATTTAGGAATAAGCTATTTATATCAATAGGCAGCTTACTATTCGTATTAGGACTAGCAATTATAACTACTGTTTACTACATTCGGGCTACCGAAAAAACCATAATTGAACAAAAAACAAAAGCTCTTTTGACTTTCTCAAAAGAAAAAAGTATCGATATTTCGAGCTCTACCAGAGAAAGCTTATTGTCAGCAATGAGACAAGAAAGGGAAACTTTTAAGCTCCCAGTAAATTCAATACTTTTCATAAACACAACAAGTGGCAACATCCCAGCAAAGATAGAAACAATCTTATCTCTAGTAGCACCTAGCCAACCAGACACACTTACAAGATCATTTGGCGATAAATACATGTTTGGCGTTTATTCATACGACACAAATGAAATCTTTATAATTCTTAAGGTGTCAGATTTCGCTTCAAGCTACTCTGGAATGTTAAAGTGGGAAAAGGAAATGCCAAAAGATTTACAACGTTTATTTGGATTGGCTCCTGAATTATTAGCTGAATCTGTATCGTTTTCAGATTTAGCCTTGAAAAACAAGGACCTGCGAGTACTAAAAGATTTCAGCGGAAAAACTCAGCTACTGTATTCTTTTGTAAACAAAGACACTTTAGTAATAACCAAAAATGAATCTATTTTTAGCGCCATTATAGGGAGACTATCTGTAAACGAACAATCTAGATAAGTATTAATTTCATATTCATTTAGCTTTTGGTATAATAAACTCATGACTATAGACACACAAAATTTTAAAGAAATTCTAACTAAAGAAAAAGCAAAGCTTGAGGCGGAATTGTCATCAATAGGAAAGAAAAATGACCAGAACACAACTGACTGGGATGCGACAACACCTGAACTTCCATCAGACCTTGCCGAAGACGGAGATGTTGCAACAAACATGGAGGAGTTTGATAACAACAACGCAGAAGTTGATCAACTAGAGATTCAACTCCAAAATGTAATGGCGGCTCTCTCAAAAATAGAAAACGGTAGCTTTGGAAAGTGCGAGGCGTGCGGAAATGATATTGAAGAAGATAGGCTCGAAGTGAGTCCGTCTGCACCAACCTGCAAGATTCACATGAATTAAAAGACTGCCATGAGTGTCTCCAAAATATACAGCGCCCAGGCAACACTACTCTCAGCACAACTCATAGATATAGAGGTGGATCTCTCTCGAGGGCTCCACTCTTTTTCTATTGTAGGACTTGCAGACAAATCCGTTGATGAATCAAAAGACAGAGTAGGAGCGGCAATAAAAAACTCAGGATGGAAATCTCCAAAAAATAAAAATCAAAAAGTTGTTGTTTCACTGGCTCCCGCGGATATCAAAAAAGAAGGTCCGATATTCGATTTGCCTATTGCATTGGCATACCTTATCGCCTCCGAAGATATAAAGGCCGATGTAGAACACCGGTTATTCATTGGAGAGCTATCACTTGATGGGAAGCTGCGACCAGTAAAAGGAGCATTGCCCATAGCGCAGATGGCAGCAAAAAGTGGTTTCACTGAGATATTTGTGCCAATGGATAATGCAGAGGAGGCAAGTAACATAAAAGGTATAAAAGTTTTTGGAGCAGAGTCACTTATCGATGTGGTGAAACATATAAACACTAAATCAGAGGATGAGGAGAAAAATATAAGTTTCAAACCACTGAGCGAGTACGTAAGTAAAAAGAAAAAAAATAATAAAAGAGAGATAGAAGTAGATTTTTCTGATGTGAAAGGCCAAGAGTCAGCAAAAAGGGGACTTGAGATAGCTGCCGCGGGTGGACACAACATCATAATGTACGGGCCACCAGGCACAGGAAAGACAATGCTTGCAAGAGCTTTTTCTCACTTACTACCTGAATTATCTTTTGATGAAAGACTAGAAGTTACATCTATATATTCAATCGGCGGAATACTCCAAGAAGGACTGATTGAAACCCCACCATTTAGATCACCGCACCACACAGCATCATATGTTTCCCTTATAGGTGGTGGATCAAATCTGAAACCTGGGGAAGTAACTTTGGCACATAAAGGAGTTTTGTTTTTGGATGAGTTCCCAGAATTCGATAGAAAAGTACTAGAAACATTGAGACAGCCACTTGAAGATAGGGTAGTAACTGTCTCCCGAGCAAAAGGCTCAGTAAAGTATCCCGCACATTTTATTTTAGTTGCAACAATGAATCCGTGTCCTTGTGGAAACTATGGAGTAAAAGGCAAAGACTGTGTTTGTTCGGCACAGGCCATAGAAAGGTACAAAAGAAAACTGTCAGGACCCATAGTGGACAGAATCGATCTTTGGGTGGAAGTTTCAAAGATAGACCACAACAAACTGACCGACTCTAGAGATCTGCACGAAAAAACTGAAAATATTATTCCTCGTGTAGAAAATGCGAGAAAGATACAAGAAAACAGGTATAAGGATATAAAAATAAAAACAAACGCAGAACTAACAGCAAAGGATTTAGTCTCGACCATACAACTCTCAGAAAAAGTAAAAGATATTCTAAACACATCGGCAAAACAGCTAGATCTTTCAGCGCGGTCATATCACCGCATAATCAAACTAGCGAGAACGATTGCAGACCTAGAAGGTGCTGAGAATATTGGAGAAAACCACATCCTAGAAGCACTCCAATACAGACCGAAGAAATATCAGACTCTATAGTAGAAGCAAAAAAGAAAAATTTTGACTTATCATATTTTAGTGCTACTATGGCAAAATAAATGGCTAATATTAACGGTGAAATCCCAGCAAAAAGAGGCAGTGTGATAATACCGATCGCGTCGGTTGTTTTTTTGGCCTTAATTATAATAGTCGTAATATTTTTACTTTCTAACAAGAAAAATCAAAATACTACAAGTCCAAAATTAGCGGAAGAAAAAATCAGCGATGTTGCAGAAGAGGTGAGTGAGGCACCTGAAAGAAACATGTTTCCAGCAGTTGAGAGGCTTGTCCCTGTGGATGAAATTCCTGTTGTTGGAAAGTTTGTTTTGGCGGACCTTTCTCTAATGAAAATATCACTTGTGGAGGACGGAAGGGTGTTGGAAGAATATCCAATACTAGCAAAGGGGCTAGAAGGTTCTAGGTATGAAACTCCATTTGGTAAGTACGCCATCAACTACAAAGAAAAAAATCACAAGGTCTCAGTCAGAGACATTTATATGCCGTTCAGCGCTCAGTTTTTTGGTAATTTTTTCATTCATGGAAAACCAATCTACTCTAGTGGTAAAGAACTGTTTGATGGACCATCTGGTGGATGCATAAGACTTTCAAATGACGTAGCAGAAAAAGCCTACAGTTTTTTGGAAAAAAATACTCCAGTCTTTATAACAGAGGATAACGGCCAGTTTGATAATGATTTCATAACTAAAGTCGGAGAAATGGGGACAACCAGCGTCTCACTGTCTGACCAAATTTCCGCTTCTTCATACGTTGTTGCAGATTTAAAAACTGGAGTTTTATTGGCGGGAAACAATATAGACGAAACACTGCCAATATACTCTCTAACCAAACTCATGACAGCAACTGTGGCAGACGAAACTTTTAGAGATGACAGAGAGATTATTGTAGACCCAGGTATAAACGGAAAAGAGGTTGTAGACTCGTTTGTAAAACCTGGAGACAAAATGACCGTTACAGATATTTTATATCCTATCGTATTTAACCATGATGACCTCGCCACATATTCAATGGCAACAAACATAGGCTCAAACTATTATGCACAGCTTATGAATCAAAAAGCGACTGCTATTGGAATGACTGGTACCAAATTTTATGATCCGGCAGGAATGGATGACAAAAGCGTATCGAGCGCTAGGGATTTATTTATATTATCGAGATACATTTATTTCAAACACCCATACATATCAAAACTCACTTTAAAAAAGAGTTACTCTATATCTAATGACGGTGAGCATGGCGACTACAACTGGACAAACGAAAACGTAGCACCAAAAGAAGCGAAGTTGTTCAACCAAATAATAAAAGACGGCTCCTCATCCTCAATAACTATAATGCCCGCAACAATACTTGGGGAAAATAGACTTATATCGATAGTCATTCTCAACTCAAAAACACAAAATACTGACGAAGTAATATCTATAGTTGATAGAATTAAATCAATATATACATCAAAAGAGATTGGATTGAATTCCGAAAACTAGAATGGATTTCTAGCTCCTCGAACCTCAAAGTGTAGATGAACTCCAGTTACACCAGTTACTTGTCCAGAGTTACCCATAGCACCAATAACTTGTCCTTGCTCGACATGATCACCAGCAGAAACCGCGGTAGAACTCAAGTGTCCATATAGTGTCTGTGTTCCATTTCCGTGTTTTATAACAACATATGATCCGTAGCCACCGTTCCATCCTGAGTCTTTTGATATCAGGACTTCACCAGCTGCGGCAGCATAGATTTTAGCACCATATGAAGATGCGAGATCCACACCATTGTGACCGTGTATTCCTTGAGTCTTAACTCCACCTATAACAGGTCTCTTGTAGTAACCGCCAGACACAGTAGCGGTTGTTGTTTTTGTTGAAACTTTTGAGGCGCTCGATGCAGATGCGACCTGAACGGCTTCGCCATCCGGAACCAGAACCACATCACCAACTGCAAGTTTTGAGTTCTTTGCCAGGTTGTTGTATTGGACAATTTCATCAAGGTCGCCTTTATATTTCTTTGCAATACTTTGCAGAGTGTCTCCCGACTTAACCACATGTCTTACTCCAGAAATAGGCAATATTACTAGCGTCTGGCCAGGTACAACTGAGTTATTTTTTATATCATTACCCCAACGAATAGTATTTACCGAAACACCAAACATTTTGGCAATTGCGGGTAGAGTGTCTCCTTCGTGCACAACATACAAGCTAATCTGGTCCTCATTAATATTTTTAGAATCAGTAAATACTTGGGTTTCGGCAGCTAGGGAATTTCCTCCAACGATAACGGCAGAGTCTTTTGTGGATGAGGCGCTAGGGTCAGGCGACACAACAGCCTGAAGTAAAGCCATATTTTGCGAATTTATTTGGACCTCTTCTGCTTCCAACTGGTCTGGACAAGTAAACCCCGTCAGAGCACAGGTTAAATCTCCAAAAAAGCTGGCGTTAACCAAAACTGGAACAAACAGCAACACAAAAACCCCCAAAAATGGAGAAATCGATGAATTTATTCTCACCAAAGTCCTTATGGATCCCGCCTGACCGAGCTTGTAGAATAGAGCTCGAACTGCGATTTTGAGACCCGACCAGGACTTTGGATCCTGTAGTTGACCTAAAATAAGCTAAATTTAAAGTATATTCTGTCTTTTCTGAATATAATATGGCTCTGTATGGCCGTATTATTGACCGCATTCTGTATACTATACTAAGTATATATATAGTATATTGTAGGTCAATAGAAATTACACACAGGACCACAAACCAGATATCGACAGTTTGATAGACTAAATAATTGTTGATAACTCAACGTGTTATAATCCGTTGAATGGATTATTTAGAAACACTGAATACAGAACAAAAGAAAGCGGTTTTAGCTACCGAAGGACCGGTTCTTATAGTAGCAGGGGCGGGTGCCGGAAAAACAAAAACCATGACCCATAGAATCCTACACCTTATCAAAACTGGTGTTCCTGGTGAAAGAATTCTAGCTATAACATTTACAAACAAAGCAGCAAAAGA
>CAZSFU010000002.1:31548-40750 GCA_964606205.1 uncultured Candidatus Saccharibacteria bacterium
CCAGATGTTCAAACTTTCTTTCTGGAGCAAAACTACAGATCAACGAAAAACATTCTTGCTGTGGCAAACGAGATAATAGAGAAAAATAACTATCGAATACCAAAGAAACTTTTCACAGAAAATATCGATGGGGAAAAGATTGGCTTATTTGAAGGCAGAAACGAGATTGATGAGGCTCACTTTATTGCGATAAAATCAAAGGGATTGATAGAAGAAGGCGTCGACGCAGACGATATTGCAGTTTTATATAGAGCCAATTTCCAGTCGAGAGTCCTAGAAGATGCTTTTCTTTCTTATGGCGTTTCATACCAAATGCTTGGAACGAAATTCTTCGAAAGAAAAGAGATAAAAGATATGGTTAGCTTTATACGAGCGTCACTCAACAGAGAGAACATTAACGATTTTACGAGAGTAATAAACATCCCAGCAAGAGGAATAGGAAAAACAACTCTTCAAAAAATACTGGAAGGAAAGGAGGAGGACTTGCCCGCATCAATGAAGGTGAAGATTCACAATTTCAGAAACATGTTGATGGATTTTAATTCAATACTAGTTACCCAAAAGCCGAGTGAAGCAATAAAATACATTGTTAAAAAATCCGGATTAGAAGACTCTCTCAAAACTGGACTGGAGGAGGACACCGACCGTTTAGAAAACATAATGGAACTAGTTACACTCGCAACAAGATACGACGATCTACCAGCAGAAGAGGGAATTGAAAAGTTCCTGACAGAAACATCACTGGCTTCTGACCAGGACTCTCTGGATGGGGAGAAAAAAGGTGTAAGACTCATGACAGTCCACGCCTCCAAGGGTCTAGAGTTTAAATATGTGTTTATATGTGGACTTGAAAACGACCTATTTCCACACAAAGGTATGGGTAGTTCGAAAAAAAGTGGAGAGGATGCAGAGGAGGAGAGAAGGCTGTTCTATGTAGCAGTCACGAGGGCTGGTAAAAAGCTATTTCTAACATATGCCCAAACAAGGACTATATTTGGTACAATGGAGGTTAACTCCCGTTCAGAATTCATAGAGGACATACCCGATGAGTATATTGAGAGGGAGGGGTTTGGCATAACACCAAAAGAACCTTTATTCAGCATAGATTTTTAAATGTATAAGAAAAAATCACTCGGACAACATTTTCTTAATTCACCTAAAATAGTTGAGGATATTGTCCTAGCTGGAAACGTAAACAGCAGCGACACTATTATAGAAATAGGTCCGGGTGAGGGGGTACTGACTCAGAAATTACTCGAAACTGGGGCACATGTAATATCCATAGAAAAAGACGATCGTTTGATTCCTGAGCTTCAAAATAAATTTTCGAGAGAGATCTCATTAAAACAGCTGGACCTAATACATGCAGACATTCTAGACGTTGGCCTTACACACATAACAAGAGGTGGGTACAAAGTTGTGGCGAACATTCCGTACTATATAACTGGTCAGATAATTCGAATGTTTCTAGAGAGCGACAACCAACCAACAGGTGCAACACTACTTATCCAAAAAGAAGTCGCCGAGAGAATTTTGGCAAAAGATGGAAAGGAGAGTTTGTTATCGCTATCAGTTAAAATATTTGGAGATCCCAAAATATCGAGGTTTGTCGGAAAGGGGGCCTTTACACCACAGCCCAAGGTTGATTCTGCGGTTCTAAATATAGAAAATATATCAAAATCAAGACTTGGTGGCGTCGACGAAAAGCTTTTTTTCAAAGTCATACATGCAGGTTTTTCTCACAAAAGAAAACAGTTGCTACCCAATCTCGCCTCAATCTATAAAAAGGAGGAGCTAATTAAAATTTTTGAGGATCTCAAACTCGACCCCAAATCAAGAGCGGAGGACTTAAAAATAGAAGACTGGATAAACATCTGCATAAAAATATGCTAACAAAAATACTTGATGACATCAGAAATCAAAAAATAACCCCTACAGCGTGGGTATTTAGCTTTATAGGGATTCTATTTATAAGGTTTATGTTTGAATCCCTATCTAGTCCGAGTTCAGATGGAATTATTACATCTGACGCATTTACCATCATTCATTATGTTTTATTTTTCTTATGCACAACTCTTGGCACTAGTTTAATCCTGGGCAAGTTAATAAAAAACTATGAGTACGCAATTAAAATTCTGCTTTTTGGACTACCCCTTCTTTGGTTGGCACCAGTAATCGATCTTATCCTGAGTGGTGGAAGGGGATATAAGATGTTATATCTTTTCGACTCTGGGAAAAACCTGGTTTTAAATTTTCTAACTTTTTTTGGCCCAATTTTAAACAAAGGCGCTACCTATGGAATAAGAATCGAACTCGCTCTTTCACTCATTGGTATTGGATACATTATTTGGCTAATTACCAAAAATATTAAAAATGTTATTTTAGGAATTATTTGTGTATATATTTTAGTTTTCCTTGGAGCCTCAATCCCAGGGGTAGTTTATTCAATAAGCAATATAAAACACCCAACAACATCTGCACAAAATGTTGTTACTGAAATTAGATCTGTTATTGAAAACTCAAACTTATCTCACAATACACTGAGAGAGGTTTCTTCTACTGTATCTGAGGATAGACTGTTTGAGTTAGAGTTTAATAAATTTATTTCTCAAATATTGTTTGTATTTTCATTTATATTTGGTCTCATTCTTTTTTACAAAATTGATAAGAATAAATTTAAATCAATAATAGAAAATTCTAGGCCTGAACGCATAAACTTTTACACAGCATCTCTTTTTTGCGGAGTTGGTTTTGCCTACATAAACGGTTTGGGTAGAGAATTCGTTCTGACTGACTTGTGGGGCTTTGCGTGCTTGTTTTTAGCTTGGGTATGCCTCTGGATGCACGCCGTTCATGTCAACGATATTGTAGACATAGAGATAGACAAAATATCGAACACAAACAGGCCATTAGTCAAAGATCAGATATCCTCAAGTCAAATGCAAGAAATCGGAAATATCTGGCTATTTGCAGCACTATTGGGGGCATGGTCCGCTGGTTTCTATCCATTTTATATGTGTTTGGTTTACGTTTCAGCTTCATATATATACTCATCTCCACCACTCAGACTTCGAAGATTTCCTTTAGCACCATCATTTTTGATAGGAGTGGCCTGCCTCGCAACAATACTTGCTGGGTTCTTCTTTGTTTCGACAAACAAACAAATCCAAACATTTCCAATTTTACTATCAATAGGAATAGTTATTATGGTAACTCTCGCAATCAACTTTAAAGATATAAAGGACATAGAGGGGGATAGAAAAAATGGAATCATAACCCTACCAATACTCTTTGGTCAAAGAGGAGTGCAGATAGTAGCTGTTTTATTCGCATTAAGTATTCTACTTGTCCCAATTTTTCTATCTTTCTGGTTCCTATATATAATATGCTTGCCGGCTGGCATTATTGGGTATAGATTAATAATGAAAAAACCTTTTAATGAAAAGCCGATATTTATATTGAGGTTTTTCTTTCTTGGGGGAATAGGGTTAATTTATATTTTAATCTATTGGATGGCACATATTTATAAACTTATTTAGAACATGATACAATATTTACATGCCTAGTAAGAAAATATTTATATATGTAATCCTATCTATCGCTGTCATTACGTCAGTTTGGCTATTGACTCGAAAAGTTGATACAGCGGAACAGGCCCTAGCGCAAATAAAAGCAAATGCAGTTGTTGCTGAGGTTGCACAGCCTATTAAATCCAATGAGGATTGGAAAAAAATACTAACTTCTGTTTCAACCAGCACAAGAACAGTTGTGAATTTGACTAAAACTTCAGTTAGCGACCCAACATCACTAACAGCACAGATGTCAAAAGACTTTATGTCACAATATCTGTTATTGAAAAAGGGGGGAAGGGCAGTTTCTTTAGAAGAAGCACAGCAAATAGCAGCAAATGTATTGAGTGTGCCAGAATATACTAACTCAACCGGTGCAATATATGTTCCATCAAACCTTCATATCACACAAAAAACTGACAAGGAAACCATAATCACCTACAAAACTACAGTAAATTACATCCTTAAAAACAGGTCTCTGCAGATAAAGGAAAATCCTGTGACTATTGTAGCCTCAGCGGTAAAAAGCGAGAGCACAACTGAAATAGCCAAACTAGACCCTATTATTCTAACAGCCAAGGCAATGATTACTGAACTTTTGAGCGTAGAGGTTCCTTCTGACGCAGTAAAAACGCATCTGGAACTTATAAATTCTATTAGTAGCCTAGAAGCCAACATTGAAGCAATGAGGGAATCATTAAACGATCCTGTGAAGGCGATGTCGGGAATATCATCATACAACCAAAACCTTTTTAATTTTACCACTGCGCTAAAAAATATAAATTTATATTTTATGACAAAAACAGGATCTCTATAAATAGACTTTTCAACAGAAATACTAGTGTTTGAAAGATTAAATAGGATATAATACTTAATGTGTTATGTCTTTTTTTAAAACAAATGAAAAATACTAAAAAGATTGCGTTATCTTTTTTAATAGCCCTCGTCTTACTTACCAGTTTTCCACAAAAGGCAAACGCTCAATACGTCGATGTTGGCAACGCTATAAAGGAATATGTAGCTGACACCCTAGCGTACCAGTTTGAAAACCTTGTTGTAAAAAAAATTACATCCCAAACAGTTACATGGATAAATAGTGGTTTTGAAGGAAAACCTGCTTTTATTGAAAATCCAGATGAATTTTTCCTAAATCTAGCCGACGACACGGCAGGGGATTTCTTTGCAAAGAAAAATTTAGATGGACTTTGTACACCCTTTAAAGCTCAGGTTAGGCTAACTCTAGTTAAAAACTACCTCTCAAACGACAGTAGAAACTACGCATGTAACCTAAGCAAACTAAAAGACAATTATGATCAATTCATGCAGGACTTCAGCAAGGGTGGCTGGGAAGGATGGTTCGAGGTGACTCAAAATGACGCTAACAACCCATTTGGGGCTTATTTCCAAGCACAAACAAATCTATCTAGAAAGCAAGAAGTAAAGAAGACAAAATACAACAAACAACTAGAGTACGGAAGTGGAATACTCTCGCTTGAAAAGTGCCCTGAAAATGAGACGGTTACTGAAGGCAACATAGACTCGTGGTCTGTACAGTTTGGCAAACAGTTTAAAGTGGGTGATTGTGCCGGCACGAAACAGACAGTTACCCCAGGAAGTGTAATAGGAGAACAACTGGGTAAAGTTTTGGGTGGACCAATGGAGAGAATCCTAGGTTCTGATGAAGTCGACGAAATACTAGGGGCCCTACTGAACCAGCTTGCAAATGCAGCTGTCGGCGGTATAGGTAAAGGTCTCAGGAGTTTATCAAAATCATCAAATGGACAACCTTCTACTGCAGATGATCTACTAAATGATCCTGCCGAACAAATATCAAACCCAAATGCAGGTGGTGACACTGGACCTTTGGTAACATGTGTAAATGATCCCGCAACTGGCGTTATGGTATGTAAGGCAGGAAAAGGCAACGGAGGGCTATCTGCATGTATGTCAACAGGAACTGGCCACGGCAATGACGCTGGCGCTCCTCAAACCATTGATCCTACCAATATAGTATATGAACTTACAAATGCAGCTTCATGGAAAATCGCTGGAAAGATACAGAGCGTAACTGCCGACGACAACCTGATAACATTTGCTCACGATAGAGTTGGAGCTTGGACACCATTTGATGTCAAATACGTTCCAAATGATCCGGCATTCTCTAGTCCATGGATACTGATTTGGCGAAAAAATCCAGACCCTATCATTGTTTCTCAACAAGTTAAAGACGAGTTGATTAAACTCTTGGGTACTCCAGCTTTTGTAACCGTCCCAACGAATGTAGGAATGACACTGGTAAAAACATTGTACTCAGAAAGAGTGATGGCAGACAAAACTGATTCCAGAAATATGTTGCTTGTGCCAAATGGCAGATATTTCTGTGGTAATTTGGTTTCGGGAGCTGACACAAACTGTATTAGATACAGAAACTGGCAGGTATTCATAAAAAACGCTCAAGGAATTCTTGACCAAATAGCGGTTATAGAACAGGACGCAACATCTGCAACTATGACAAGAATTGGCCCCGCCCTATCTGATTTAAAGTCAAAGAATGAAAAGTTCCTACAGTTCATGACTGACACAATCGGCAATGACCAGGATAAGCCACTATATAAACAGTCAGACTATAACAACCTGGTTGTAAAGGCTAACGATCTTATTGACTCAATTGACCAAGCAATTGTTCAGTTAAATGATCTTATCAACCCTCCACCAGTCGGTAGTGGAAAGTGGCATGCGATTCCATTTAACTATTTGACCGTTGCAAATCCAAACTCACGAGAAGTTGACTATGTATTCTGTGGGGGAATAAATGGAGCAAGAACCTATCCTGACTTCACACCAACAGCAGGAGACACTTATGGTTTTATGTTATCAACTCCGGCTAGAGATACAAATATTGTCACAAATACACTTAATGCAAGGCAGAAAACCGATATCGTTACATATACATGGCCAGCAGGAATAGTTAGACCTGTAGCCACGGGGAACCTTCCAACTCCGACCTCAACTGGAGCTGGTCCAGCGTGTACACAACAGGGAACAGACGAGCAAAACTATATGCTGCCACTACTTAACGGAGGTACACCCCCACAACAAGTTGCCGATATGACTAACACTAAATTCTCTCTCGGATATGGGGCTCAGGCTGTATACTATCCAAACAACAACACTATTGGTCTGCCAGAATTCTACACGGCGGGGCCAACAACAGGCAGACCCGTATCTCCTTCAACAGGACTACCGTGGGACGTTGTTGTTAGATGTAACAACAACCCTACAACTGGTGGAGGTTCTGGAATAAACCCACCAACTGATGCATTAACAAAACACTCTGACCAAAGTGGAACAATAGGTCAGGCAAAAGCTGACTTGTTAGCCCAAGGTGTAAATATTTCTGGTGCGTGTGGAGCATGGGAGATAGTTAGACTGGCTGCAAAATACATGGGGGGAGGGGCTGGGCTTCTCAATAAACCTGGAGGAAATGGTTGTAACGGATACGCTGTGGATATTATAGCCTATCCAGATGGTTACATATACGACGTACTGATTGACGCCGGAAACAACAACAATCCTGCATGGAATCCGACCGCGTGTCCAAATGCAAGCACATGTCCGTCAGAGTATAGGACAGCACCATAAAAATGAAAAAGATTTTAACTTATACATTATCATTTATCATTATACTGGGTTCAGTAATCCCTTCATTTTCCTATGCTCAAGCAACAAGGCTTGGCGATTGTACAATTACAAGCCAAAACACCGCCGGGGTGCTAAGCACTAATACGTTTAGTGACTTTAGGGAGGCTTTTTGCGTACCAACAAATTCTAGTCTTGTGCGAGGTACAGATAAACTTATTAGTGTTACTTTTAAGGCGACAAAGACAGAAACAACAGATGTCACAATAGATGGCACAAACGGAATAGAAGCAGCTGCCTCTGCTGTAGTTACAGCTTGGGATTGGCTTAACCCATTTTGGTGGATACCGAAAATTCTAAGCTGGATTGTATATTTTATAATGAAAATACTTTCATTATTTCTATCGCTTGCAGGACTTCTCCTCAATCTCACAATACAGGTCACTATTATGCAAATGGCGGACAGGGTAAATGCAATGACGGGCATAAACGTAGCCTGGAAAGTTTTGAGAGACCTCATGAATATTGGTTTTATATTTATGCTTTTGTACCAGGGGATCAAACTCATTATCAGCCAGGATAGTATCGACAGTATAAGACAGTTCATCATAGGAATAGTACTAGCATCGCTATTTATTAACTTTAGTCTGTTTTTTACAAAAGTACTGATAGACACGTCTAACATTGCAACAGTTGGAATATACAACACCATAATAGGCGACGCTGAGTCAGCTAGCACTGGCCTAGACAGGGGGCTGTCTAACGCACTCATGACAACGTTAGGTATACAAAGTTTTTTTTCAACAGACACTATTTTATCTGGTGATGTTCAGGACGACTACTCACAGCTAACATCTAACGTGATGGCTTGTATTTTGATCATAGTAGCGACCATTGTTTTTTTCGCCATCTCAGCCATGTTTATAACGAGATATCTAGTTTTGATACTGCTATTAGCCCTATCACCAATAGCCTATATGGGGATGGCATTTAAAGGCCTACAGGGTTACTCGAAAAAATGGTGGGATACTCTCTGGGGGCAGCTCATATTTGCACCACTATACATGCTCATGACATGGGTTACTCTCACTCTTATCGCAGGTAACTTTGGATCAAAGGTGGACCCGATACAGCTTGGGAGCTGGACAATGGTTGCAACTACAAACATATTTTTCAACTATGCATTAATAATAGGACTGACAGTAGCATCTCTCTTCATCGCAAAAGAGTACTCAACAAAGGGTGCTGCAGAGGTTGGTAAACTAAGTTCCGCAATCACATCATTCGCAGGTGGTGCCGTGATGGGCGGTGGTGCTTGGGCAAGCAGAAGAACGATCGGAAATTTTGCCTTGGGTGATAGTTCTGTTGAAGAGCTCCAACAGCGAGTTGCGCAGGGTGGGGCACAAGGACTTAGAGCTCAGGCTAGACTGGCCTTAGCCACGACTAGTTTTGACGCGAGAAGAAGTCCTATTGCTGAACAACTAGCAAAAACAACAGGGGTAAACCTTGGCAGCGGTCTTCCATTTAAACCAAAAGCTGGAGAGGGTGGAAGAGCGGCCACAGTGGCAGACAAGAAGAAAGAGTTTGAAGCAAATGCCGATGCTATTGTTAAACGATATACAGAGAAGGGCGACTGGGCTGGTCTTGCAACATACATGAAAACAGGAAAAACCAAGTGGTCAGATCTAGATCTCCGAACAAAAATGAGCCAGAAGGAATGGGAATCTACTCAGAAATATATCTATAACAAGAAACTTGATGCTCGAGGCCGAACAGCCATCGACTCAGCTATTGCAGATCCAGCATTTACAAAGACACTTCAAGATAAACTTCCAACAGATGATCAGGTCAAGAGATTTACTGAGACTAAAGATTGGGCTGGTCTGGCACGATTTATGGAAACAAAACCAGATGGTACACCAAGAAGTGTTCAAGATCGTGATGATATATATCGAAAACTTTCAGATAGGGATAGAGTAGGAGTTGAGCAGTCT
>CAZSFU010000002.1:40850-45790 GCA_964606205.1 uncultured Candidatus Saccharibacteria bacterium
GAAACTCTCTATCACTCGATGAACAAATTAATGTATATCGAAGTAGAAAGAACTGGGTTGATATGGCAACGTTCCTTCAGACTATTCCTGGCACTGGTGGAACACGAAGAAGCGACCAGGAACAGGCCTATATTTATGAAAAGCTCTCAACAAGAGATCGAGTTAGTGTTGAGGAGCATCTTGCGCAACTAGATATTGATAGACTTCGAGCAACCCTATCATCTGAAGACGAAGAAAATGTTAAAAAAGAAACAAGAAAAGTTAGAACCGCGGAAGCACAAGACCATTTGGTTGATAATATTGAAGACCTTGTAGCCGGCACAGCAGTTAGACATCCTGCACCGGCTCCAGCAGGAGGGGGACCGGTTCCAGCTACAACTTTTGATACAGAATTAATACGTCTTTCTCCAAAAGAGGCTCACAACTTGAGCAATGATGCCCTAAAGCATCCGAGTGTGATCCAAAAACTAACGCCTCAACACCTTGCAGACATTTTAGCCAATAAAGACGACTTGACTCCTGATACAAAAGATCAAATTCGTGATGAAATATATACTGCTCCAGTAGGATCTTGGCCGCTTCAAAGTGCTCAACTTAAATATTTAAACTCGAATGATTTAACAAAAGCTAACTGGGGAATGCCTTAAAATCAACATGGACAAAACAGAATTACTTAAAAAATACAGTGCACTGCCCAAAACAACCCGCGAAGTTTTGGCTTCTCAGGAATTTATTGATGCAGGCACAATAATAGGGAAGAAATACAACATGACGGATGAACAATGCTCCACGCTTGTAAATATTACTATATATCACATTGTTGGACTTTTAGACGAAAGCGGGGCTAAAGAGAAAATTAAATCAGAACTAAATATTCATGAACCAGTACTAACCGATATCTACAACGATATAAATACGAATATAGTTAGTTCGATCAACAACATACACGCAGACTCACTAAAGAATATTGAGTCAAACCTAAAAAACGTTGGTGTTGATTTTGTGGTTGAATCTTATATGCCGAGTGATAATGCAGAACAAACACCACTAGATAAAAACACCGAGCAAAGAGTTCTGGAGGTCGCAACAAAATACGATCTCACCAAGGACCAGACAGACAAACTAATTAACGACATATCTACCTACATAAACGATCCAAACTCAGGAATAACAGCAGAGGATATAGCCAGTGAAATCGGAGTATCCAACCTTGTTGCGGAACAGATAGCTCTAGACCTTGAAAGTAGGGTATTCACATCCACAAACAAACCAAGCAAATCTACGGCTGTGGAAGTGCCTCCACAAACTCTACCGACAGCATCATTTAAAAACCCTATTGTTTCTGAAGTTCCAAATTATACTCCAAGGCCTGTAGTTATCACGAGCAACGAACCTGTTCAAACTCCAGTTTCAGTTCCAAGATTTAAAGCTGTGCCAATGGATGACAACGAAATAGTTGGTAGCAATTTTATTCCAAATATTGCGCCAAAACCTAGCACAGGAGGACTAATGGAGTCAAAAATAAACAAAGTGCCAGATGTTTCAACACCAAGTAAAAGCGTGAGTGCGCCCAAATACACAGTTGATCCATACAGAGAACCTTTGGCATAGTTTTGGACTGATATTTTTTGTTTTATAATAAATACAAATGAGATACCAAGTACCACAATTTATAGATGTAGAGGATAAAATCATAGGACCTTTTACGATAAAAGAGTTCATGTACATAGTTGGTGGGGGAGGATTGTGTTTTATCGCATACACTTTTCTTCCTCTTTATGTGGCCATACTTGCGATAGGAATCATCGCTCCGCTATCTATAGCTCTCGCTTTTTATAAAATAAACAACAAACCTTTTATAGACTTTCTTGAGTCAGCATTTTTGTTCTACACAAAAAACAATCTCTACATTTGGAAAAAAGAAAATAAACAGATTGTTCACGAGGAAAAAAAGCAAGATATAGATAATCAAGTCTATGTTCCTAGACTTTCTGATAGTAAACTCAAAGAGCTTTCTTGGACACTAGATATAAATGAGAATCTAAACCCCCTAACAGGGGATGACGGAAAAACAACAAGATAATTTTTTGATATAATATTCACATGCCAGTTTCTTCCAAAGCAACACAAGAGTTCGTACCAATAAAAGAAGTCCGTGATGGAGTTGTTATACTCAAGGACGGGTCTATGCGTGGTGTTGTTTTAGCTTCTTCTCTCAACTTTTCCCTAAAATCAGATGAGGAAAGAAACGCAATAATCATGCAGTTTCAAGATTTTCTAAACTCTTTGGATTTTTACGTTCAAATATCGGTGCAAAGCAGGAGGTTAGACATACGGCCATACTTGGCTTTACTAGAAGACAGATACAAAGAACAAATAAACGATTTAATGAAAATTCAAACTCGTGAATACATTGATTTCATAAAGAAATTTACAGAGACCACAAATATAATGACAAAAAGCTTTTTTATTGTGGTGCCTTATGACCCAGCCATAATAAACATTAAAGGGGGAGTGGGTCTAGGGTTACTTAAAAAAAGATCTGCTAGTGAGCAGGCCGAGAGTAACCAGTCTAGTTTTGAAGAAAACCGAACTCAATTGGAACAACGGGTGTCTGTGGTGGAGCAGGGGCTATCTAGATGCGGAATACGAGTCGTAAGATTGGGAACAGAAGAGGTTATAGAGTTATTTTACAAGATATTTAACCCAGGGGATACGGAAAAGCCGATTAAAACAAGCTAAACAAAATGGGAATATTTGATTTTTTAAAAAATAATAAAGAAGACGCTCAGATATCTACTATTCTCCCCCAGGAGATATATGACTCAGGCGCACTAGAACTAAAGGACGTTATAGCACCGAGTGCTTTAGAAGTAACTCCTAAGCAAATTAATCTTGGAGAGAAAATCCTGAGAAGTTTCTTTGTTATATCATACCCCAGATACCTGACTGAAAACTGGTTTGCTCCGATAATAAACCTAGATAAAATATTTGATGTCTCTATTTTTATACAACCAATAGAAACCGCTGGCGTACTCCGAACATTCCAGAAAAAAGTAGCTGAGGTGCAGAGTCAGATCAGCACCAGAGAAGCAAAGGGGTTGGTTAGAAATCCAATGCTCGATACTGCATACCAGGACCTAGAGAGCCTACGTGACCAACTCCAGCAAGCGCAGGAGAGACTGTTTGATGTTGGTTTGTATATCACTATTTATGCTGACTCAGAACCAGAGTTGGATAAGATTGAGTCTGAAATAAAATCAATCCTAGAATCAAAACTAGTTTATGTTAAACCGGCCCTGTTCCAACAAGAGCAGGCTTTTAAAACCGCGATACCTCTGGGAACAGACAACATGCAGGTGTACAGCAAACTAAACTCGTCACCACTTTCATCACTCTTTCCTTTCGTTTCTTTTGACCTAACCTCAGACAAGGGGATACTGTATGGAATAAACAGACACAACTCATCTCTGGTTCTTTTCGATAGGTTCTCTCTCGAAAACTACAACTCTATAACATTTGCTAAATCAGGTGCAGGAAAATCATTCATGACAAAACTGGAGATACTCCGAACACTCATGTTCGATACAGATGTTATTGTTATTGACCCGGAAAAAGAATACGAGTACCTATCAGAAGCGGTGGGTGGACGATATTTCAACATCTCTCTTAACTCTGAGCACCACATAAACCCGTTTGAACTACCGGCTCCATCAGAAGGAGAGTCATTTTCAAGCGTGCTTCGCTCAAACATCATTAACCTCGTTGGTCTGTTCAGAATCATGATGGGTGGCCTGAGTCCGGAGGAAGATGCGATAATTGACAGAGCCATAACAGAAACTTACGCTCTAAAAGATATTACGGCTGACTCTAACTTTGAAAATGTAGAACCTCCCCTTATGTCAGACTTTGAACTAGTTCTATCGGGAATGGAAGGGGGAGACTCTCTTGCACAAAGGCTAACAAAATATACTCGGGGAACATGGGCTGGTTTTATAAACAAACCATCAAACGTTGATATAAACCAAAAATTTATAGTGTTTTCATTGCGAGACATGGAGGACGAACTGAAACCAATAGCTATGTACATCATCATGCACTATATATGGAACATGATTCGAAAGAAGCTAAAGAAGCGACTATTGGTTATTGATGAGGCATGGTGGATGATGAAATCCGAAGACACGGCATCTTTCCTACTTTCACTTGCAAAAAGAGGTAGAAAATACTACCTGGGGCTTGCGACCATCACACAAGACGTGGACGACTTTATGAAATCACCATATGGAGTGCCTATTATTACAAACTCATCTATTCAAGTTCTACTAAAGCAGTCTCCAACGTCTATAGATAGACTACAGCAGACATTTAACCTAACGGATGAGGAAAAATATCTGCTACTAGAATCTGATGTAGGGGAGGGTATATTCTTTGCTGGACTAAAACACGTGGCGATAAAGGTAATTGCGTCATACACAGAGGACCAGATTATTACTTCAGATCCGTCTCAAATACTTGCAATAAAGTCTGCAAAGAAGGATTTGGAAGACAGCACTAACCGATAAACAGATGGATGAGCTAAAAGACATTCTCACTGAACTCGAAAAGGACGGGAAGCTTACTAACTATATAACTTCCGGAGCAAAAGAGCTCGCCAAGAAGCTTAACGCTGAAATCGAGAAGGGGAACATGACCACGGCGTTCTCAATAGCACTTGGTTTGGCAATACTCAAAGACTCTATCGATATAATAATCGACATATTGCTTATTGGTGAGATACCTGGAGTAGGCTATATTCCAGGGGCCCTAACAATTTTTCTTTATTATTTTATGCTGGGTAAGGGTTGGTTTTTAAAATGGAGAATTCGTGCTTGGTTCTGGATTCTGGGTTTCTTTATAGACGGGTTGCCATTATTTAATGCACTACCCATAAACTCACT
>CAZSFU010000002.1:45890-62537 GCA_964606205.1 uncultured Candidatus Saccharibacteria bacterium
TGGGTTTCTTTATAGACGGGTTGCCATTATTTAATGCACTACCCATAAACTCACTCCTTGTAATTTACGCATGGAGAATAACAGTAAAGCGAGCCAAAAAAGCAAAACTGAAGATGAAAGATCTTGACAAATTGAGTCGAAGGGAGATTGCCGCACTTAATGCAGACATTTCAATTCTAGAAAATTCATATGAAAGTGAATCAAACTCAAGAAGGAGAGGTTCTTAAGTTAAAAGGGGGGGGGAGGTAGATGGCTCTAATTGTGTATAGCGATACACTTTGAAAAAAGTCATATGGTACAATTATTGAGATGAGATATTTTTTTCTATCATTTCTACTTTTTTTTAGCTTGGGTTTTTTGAATCCCGCCAAAGCACAACAACTTAGCGACTTAACCGCTGGTAGCATCGAGGTAACACTCATTCCTGCCAACCCTCGGGAACACGAAAATGTTCAAGTATCTATAGTTAGTTACATGACAGATCTAGACAGCGCAGGCATAGTTTGGCAGGTAAACGGAAAAACTATAAAATCTGGTATTGGTGCAAGAACTGTAAACTTTCAGGTGGGGGATATTGGAGAAAAAATAACACTAGTAATCAAAATACAAACAAAAGAAGGAGAGGACATTACAAAAACTATAGAGTTCTCTCCAGCAGGTGTAGATCTAATATGGCAAAGCAACAGCTACACACCTCCGTTTTATAAAGGCAAAGCTATGTTTGCTCACCAGGACTCTATAACAATAATCGCCATTCCACACATGACCAGTAGTGGTGAGTTCGACCCAGGGAGTTATATTTATAAATGGACACAGAATGGGAGAGCCCTGCAGTCAGAGTCTGGATACGGGAAAAACACAATAACAATAAACGGATCTGTGATATCGCGACCCTTAAAAATAGAGGTCGAAGTATCAACTCCTTATTCATATGCTGCCGCCTATGGGTACACAACGATTAACCCTATAGACCCTTTTGTTTTGTTGTACAGCAAGAGTCCTTTATATGGAATTCAGTTTCAAAAAGCACTTGCGGGAGAAAGCTATTTATCCACTCCAGAAATAACGGTCGCGGCTATACCAATGTTTTTTGATGTTCGATATACGACATCTGCAAACATAGGATATAAGTGGTCAATAAATGGTGAATTTATAAACAATGATCCGGCAGCAAGCACACAAGTGTTCAGGCCGATAGAGGGAATGAGCGGCACATCCAACATAACTGTTAAAGTGGAACATATTGATAAAATCCTTCAGTATGCTGTGGGCAAATTTAGTCTTGGTTTTGGTAATAAAAAACAATAAATATGAAAAACTCTGTTACAAAATCAATTCTGATATTTATTATAAGCTCAGCTTTTTTACTGCCAGTTACCACATTTGCGTTACAACCATACACACTACTAGTCCCCTCACTACCAGGAATAGGGGACGGAAAGACTGTTACATTTCCCGAATGGCTGCCTGGAGCTTTTAAACTGGCGATAGCAGTGTCAGCGGGCCTGGCTTTTGTCATGATAACTTTTGGGGGAATAATGTATGCAACGACAGATGCAGTCGGAACCAAAAGCCAAGGAAAGGAATACATATACAACGCCATAGTAGGACTCCTGTTTGTACTGAGCGCCTGGGTAGTTCTTAATACAATTAACCCAGAAATCCTAGCCTTCAAATGGACAATACCTGTACCAACAACAATAACAAGACTGCCGACCGTTGCTCCTGTGGGACCAAACGGAACCGGTTGTACGGGAGATTGTAAATATACATACACAAATAACGGCCAAACGATAAGTTATCGAGACTGTGTTTCCTGTGCACCAAGTAACAGTTTTGGATTGAACATAAAAACAGCAACAGCAGACGGGAAGCCAACACAAATGAACAAGCTTCTGGGACAGAAACTCAAGGCTATACAAGACAGCGGTTCAGCTGCTTTTACAGTAACCGAAACATGGCCCCCAACGGTAAACCATCAAGCCAAAGGTCAATATGACGGAACCTCCGTGGACCTGTCTCTCGATAGTCCAAACGTTAGAGACATAAAAGACTTCATATCAAGAGCATCGGGGCAACTTCGAGTGGTATACGAGGTTTCTAATGAAGCTCAGAGACAAGCATACATTAAAGCTGGAATAAGAGATACCGATATTATATCAGTGGGTTACATAACCAACCAACACTTTTCAGTATACCTACCATAAATTTATGTCAAAAAAAACAATCATCACAATATCAGTTGTGCTCTTACTACTTTTTTTGAGCCTTATAGCATATTATTTTTTGATTTCGGGCGGCAACAACGGCACTGGTGGGGGAATAAACTCTGGATTTAGGGGATTGTTCCAGTTTGGACAAAACAATAACCCACCAGCAGAAACGGCAACGTCCACAGAACAAAAACCTCCTGAGGAAAAACCTGCAGATAATTTTACACAAAAATTGAGAAAACTTTCATCGGAACCTGTGGCTGGAGCAGGCACTCTGGACGTAAAGGCGGGAACTATAGTTCGATATATAGAGATAGCAACAGGTCACATCTATGAGATCGAGATGTTTTCTCCCAGAAAAGCTAGAATATCAAACACGACAATACCGATAGCTTATAATGCTGTTTGGGGAAACAAAAATAATTCTCTAGTGACACAATATCTAGCGGACGATAATGAAACTATTGATACTTATTCTTTATCTCTTAAAAATATAAGTACATCAACAGAGAACTCCATAACAGGAATAACTCTTCCGAAAAGGATAGCTAGCATATCATCATATGGTACAGAGATATTCTATCTATTAGAAGCAACAAACCAATCTGCAGGATATGTGAGCGATTTTGAAAACAAAAAAGCTAGACGGATCTGGGATTCAAATATAAATCAGATTACCTCTCAGTTTATAAACTCAAAAACAGTAGGCCTGACAACTAAACCGGCTAAAAATGTCCCGGGGTATATGTATATAATCAACACCCAGAATGGAGATACAAAAAGTGTACTTGGTGGTGTATACGGACTCACAACACTGTCCGACCCAACAGCTCTCAACATTCTATACCTAGAAAACAGCTCCCTATTGAAAATGAGTGTATACAACACAAAAACTGGATCCAAATTAAAACTGGAGCCTTCTACCTTTCCAGAAAAGTGTGTCTGGAGTCGAAAAAACACCAATATTATCTATTGTGCTGTTCCGAGAACCCCGATCACTCCCGACTCTTTGACTTATTGGTATCAGGGGAGGATATCACCTGATGATGATATATGGAAATATGACGTAAAAGATGGATCAATTTCAATAGTGGGACTATTATCTCCAGAGTCCGGAGAAACTATCGATGCAATCAAACCTCAACTATCTGAAAATGAGCAGTATTTGGTATTTGTTAACAAAAAAGACAATTCTCTCTGGAGTCTCGACTTACTACAATAGTTAAACAACTAGTGTGTGTTTGTGAAATTTCTTTCTAATATACATCTCCTGAACGATAGCAAAAATGTTACTTGTTATAAGATATAGGGCAACAGCTGATGATATCGTATAGGCGATAACCATCATTAAAACAGGGAACATATACTTCATTTGAACGGCCATTGCTTGTTGAAAATCTCCTTTTGGAGACTCTTCTTCCTTTGATGTTGGTGATGAGGCCAAACTGATCTGATAATACGTTGTTATTCCTGCTATTAGGGCCAGGATGAGACTCTTGTGAGAGATATCAATAATGTGCAAGAAAAGCATATTAACGTGGCTTGGAGCCGAAACAAAAGAGTACAGCATAGTGCTGTCGATTAGTGGCAAGCCAGACTTAATAAAAACTCTATATAAGCCTATCAGGATAGGTAGTTGGACTATTAAAATAAAAATCCCAGAAAAAGGGTTGATGTTTTTCTCTTTGTAGTAAGCGAACTGAGCCTTAGCAAACTCTTCTTTGTTGTCTTTGTATTTATCTTTTATCAAAGAGAGATCTTTTTCAGCAGACTTCATCTCTAACTGAGATTTAGAAGCTTTAATAGAAAGGGGGAGTATTATTATCTTAACAATGATAGTAAAAACAACAATTGTTAGTCCAGCATCCAAAAAAGGAAGCTTGCTCATAAGAAGTATGAACCCGTTATACAAAGGAACAGATATTGTTGTATGGAAAAGTGATGACATTTCGTTATTCTATCACACCAGCATCCGAAAGTAATCTTTCTATATCATTCAACAGAGCCTCCTGTTTGACAGGAACTGAACCCTTTTTAAATGAAAAGAAAAGGAAATAACCATCTTTTATTCTATCTATAAGAGTGGCAACAGCAGAATATCCACGTCTTCTGTATTTATTTCTATCAACAGCCTTAGGGCAGACTTTTTTCGAGACAGAAAAGGCGATTTTTGAGTTATTTTGCAACTCCAAATCCTGTTCTTTTGATACATGCAACAAAAGCTTAGGGGAGTTAAACCTTAAGCCTTTTGATAGGATATATGAGAAGTTTTCTCGGGGAATTCTCCTCTTTTTAGGAAGCATAGTTTAAATTACTTACCTACAGTAGTAATCGCCTTTCGGCCCTTTCTTCGTCTTCTTAGAAGAGTATTCTGTCCAGTTTTTGTTCTACTTCGAACCAAAAAACCGTGTGCCTTTGCTCTCTTTCTTTTTTTAGGTTGATATGTTTTGGACATGTATTTGTTTTAGTGGTGAAGAATTTTCATTTAACCCTCGTACACATATTATTAACATATCTATAGCTTTTTAACAAGTACTATCTTTTTTCCTTTTCTATATAATATGTTTCATGATGGACAACAAAAAACTTTGGGATAGTGTGTTGGTTGAGATGGAGTTAACTTTATCTAAACCAAACTTCAACACATGGTTTAAAGACACATCCATCGTGAAGCAAGAAGATGGCGCTGTCTATCTCGGAGTTCCAAATACTTTTGTTCAAGACTGGTTAGGAAGCAAATTTCACAATCAAATACTCAAGGCTCTGCGGGGGATAGCAAGCAATATACAATCTCTACACTATGTAATATCAAAAGACGAGCTAAAAGAGAGGCCGTCTCAAGAAAAAGTCTTGCAACAAACCAAAGAGTTGCCTATTGCTGATACTTTCATAAACAAAGACGACAACCTAAACCCTCGATATACATTTGAAACGTTTGTTGTTGGCCCTTTTAATGAGTTTGCACACGCTGCGAGCCAGGCGATAATAAAAAAACCTGGAATAGTATATAACCCTCTGTTTATCTATGGAGGAACGGGTCACGGAAAGACTCATTTAATGCAAGCTGTTGGAAATCATTTGAAAAATTCTAGCGGACGAAAGGTTTTTTATACAACCTCTGAAAAGTTCTCTCAGGAATATGTAAATGCTCTTCAGATGAACAAACCTAATTTTTTCAAGGAGAAATATAGGAAATATGATGTTTTGATTATGGATGATATTCAGTTTTTCTCTGGAAAAATGCAGCTTCAAGAACAGTTGTTCCACCTATTCAACCATTTATACGAAAACAACAAACAGATTGTGTTTTCATCAGATAAACACCCGGGATTAATTCAGGATTTAGAGGATCGTTTAAAGAGTCGTTTTAGCGCAGGAATGATAGTAGATATCCCAACTCCAGACAACGAATCTCGTGCGGCTATAATAAGAAACAAATCAGCAACTAGTCGTTTCCCTTTATCTAAAGAGGTTATTGAATACCTAGCATATTCTATAACAGGAAACATTAGAGAGTTGGAAGGTATTATTAACTCAATAACATGCCAATCCGACCTGAAAGAGAGGGAATTGTCTCTTATTGAGGTAAAGAACTTCGTTAAAAACAATACGAAACCTAAAAAACTAGTATCAACAAAAGAGGTGGTTAAAACTGTAGCTGAGTTTTACAACATAGAGGAGCAGCAGGTTTACGACAAAACAAGAAAGAAGGAGATCATCAAGCCTCGACAGATAATAATGTACATCCTAAGAGAGGATTTCAACATATCGTACCCAGCAATAGGGGAGAAGCTTGGGGGTAGAGATCACACTACAGTTATGCATTCTTGTGAAAAAATCAAAAACGATATGAAATCAGACGAAACTTTGGTGCAGGAAATAAGCCAACTTCGGTCTATCTTTGTCTAAAAAACTGTGTATAGTGTGTATATAAGTTCTTAAAAATTCATCATAAAGTTGTGTACAAGAAATAACAACTAAAGATATTCTTTAGTTTTCCACACTTTAACAACAGTTATCCACAACATAATATGTGATTATATGGCTAACTATAGCGATATCTTCTAGTTATCCAGGTATATAGGTACCTAATAGTAGTAGATTTCCTAAATAGATAAAAAGACTAAAATTAATACTATGAATATAGAATGCATAAAAGATAAACTGGCATATGCAGTTTCAAAGGCAGAAAGAGTAACTGGCAAGAACATAACATTGCCTGTTTTAGCTTGTATTCTGCTTGAAGCACAGGATTCCAAACTGACAATCAAATCTACAAATCTTGATCTTGGTCTTGAAATATCTATTCCTGTAAAAGTTAATTCTCCAGGTAAAGTTGCAGTGTCAGGTTCTATTTTATACAACTTCATATCAAACATAACAAACGATAAAAATATTACTTTAGAAGAAATTGGAGGAAATTTGAAGGTTTCAACAAAACACTCGGAATCAATAATAAAAGCATTTCCTGTTGATGACTTTCCAAACATTCCAAAGGTTGCGAGCGATAAACCATTTACTTTTAATGTTCCAAATCTAATAAAAGGTTTCAAGTCAGTAATGTACAGCTCATCAGTATCAACAATAAGGCCTGTCCTATCTAGTATTTTACTATCTTCTGATGAGGACAGTGTGGTTTTTGTTGCTACAGACTCATTTAGACTTGCTGAAAAGAGAATAAATACAAAAAAACACAAAGAGTTTAACCAAATACTAATACCATTTAAAAATGTGGGGGAGATAATAAGGACACTAGAAGATATAAAAGAGGATGTTGATGTTTATCTAAACGAAAATCAAATATCGTTCTCTTATGGTGACATTTATATAACATCTAGAGTTATAGACGGAACCTTCCCAGACTATAAACAAATAATTCCAAAAGAAGTAAAAACAGAAGTAACTCTTCTCAAGCAAGATTTTCTAAGTAGTTTAAAAATATCTAATATTTTTTCCGACAAGTTTAGTCAGGTAACATTTTATATTTCTCCAAAAGATAAGATTTTTAGAATCACTACAAAAAATATGGACATAGGTGAAAATGTAAACAATCTAGATGCGGTAATAAAAGGGGAGGAGATTACTATTAGCTTTAACTACAAGTATATAATTGACTGTTTCCAATCAATCGACACTGATTCAGTAAACCTTTCTCTATCGGACAATAATAGAGCGATGATAATAAGTGGAACTAACGATAAGTCTTTTATTTACCTAGTTATGCCAATGAACAAATAATATGTTCAATATTGATAAATACTTACAGAAATTCTCTAAAGGAATATCAACTCTCGAGCTAAACAAGAAAAAAATAATAGAAATAATAAATAAACACACTAACTTGTCTGTAGACGCAAATACTATAGAAATTAAAGATTATAAAATTATTGTTGATACTACAAGAGTGGGTAAGAATCAACTTTTTTTAAAAAAATCAAAAATACTTGAAGAGGTAAAACAAGCCGTAGGGGTTACTATTGTTGATATTTGTTAGTCTATTGATATCCGTTTTGGGATGCCCAGTTTCTTACTGAATACTCCCAACGATCAAATTGTGAATCTAACCCAGGGTATTGGGGCTGTGAACCTCTAGGATCGTCCTTGTTTAGCCAATATAGTATAGAGTGAACTCCGCCAGACAGTGTCTCTAACACTGGCGTGTTGGGGTCATAAACTGTTCCAGAGGCAATGTTTGATATTCCGCCTTGCCATTTTCCACGAAGGACAGGTTTTAAATCAAAAGACTCTTCCTTTTGTGGTTTAGTAAAGGTTTCTCCAGGGTCAGTTTTCATAACTTCATCCATAAAAGCTCTCCACATAGGAGCTACAATTAGACCGGAAACTTTTTTGGCCATAGATTTATTGTCATTGTTTCCTGCCCAAGTTCCAACTACTATGCTGGGTGTGTACCCGATAATCCACGCATCTTTATAGTTGTTTGTTGTTCCTGTTTTTACTGCCACATCTCTACCAGGAAAATAAATGGCTGAATTTGATCCGTACAACGGGGCTCTAGCAACATTATCGTTCAATATGTCAGATATTTTTCTTGCTACCTCAGCATCAATAACCTTTGAAGGTCGTGGAGTGTATTCTTCCAAAGTTTTTCCATTCTGATCTTGCACTTTGAGTATTGATGTATAAGGATTTCTAACTCCTTCGTTTGCAAAAACCCCATACGCGGAAGTCATATCCAACAAAGAAACCTCACCACCTCCAAGAACTAATGTTAAACCATACTGATTAGCGTTTCCTAGATTTGTTATTCCCATACTCTCAGCCAATTCTATAGAATCTTTAATGCCAGCAAGATATAAAGCCTTTACTGAAGGCACGTTAATAGACTGTGCTAGAGAGTCTCTTAGGGTCATTGGACCCCTGAATTTGTCGTCATAGTTTCCAGGTGAGTAGCATCCATTGTCGCTAGTATAGTCATTTGGAGCGCATTTTACTGCAAACTGTGTTGGAACATCAAACAAAACTGTATCTGGAGTGTATCCTTTTATGAAGGCTTCAGCATAAACGAAAGGTTTGAATGTTGATCCAGGTTGTCTGTGGGCTATTGTTACATTGAATTGACCGTCTATTTCGGTATCAAAATAATCTCTCGATCCAACCATTGTAAGAATTCCTCCTGTTTTTGGGTCTATGGCGACAAATGCGTCATTAGAGCCATTAAAATTTATCGTATTTGATTCTGCATATTGTTTTGCTACCGCTTCTGCTTTAGCCTGTAAATCATAGTTGAGAGTGGTTATAACCTTTAAACCTCCTTGTTCGATGACGTCCTTACCATATTTATTTTCTAGATAGTCTTTTACAAACATAACGAAATGAGGTGCTCGTATTCCAAGAGTAGATTGTGGTAGAAAATCTACTTTTTCTGATATAGCTGATTTGTATTCTTCATTAGTTATTTTTTTATCCCGTAGCATCTCTTTTAAGACAAGATTTTTTCTTGCTTCAAGATCATCCCTGTACTTTCCATAAGGGGAATAGTGGGTCGGTGCCTGTGGTATCGCTGCTAGATAAGCCGCCTGCGCCAAACTTACAGCGCTAGATGATGTCGCAAAAAATGCCTGACTAGCTTCCTCGACCCCGTAGAGTGTTCCACCATAAGGATTTTCGTTTAAATACATACTTAGTATTTCATCTTTAGATAACATTTTTTCAAGCTTGAGAGAGAGAACAAGCTCTTTTAGTTTTCTCGCAGGAGTTTTATCGTCAACCAAAATAGATTTTTTAACAACTTGCTGAGTTATTGTTGATCCTCCTTGTGTGAAGTTGAGTGTAAGTATGTCTACGATAATCGCTCTCAAAATAGAAGTTGGTTTTACGCCGTGATGGGTGTAGAAAGCTTTATCTTCAATTGAGATTGTCGCTTCCTTTATATATGGACTTATATCTTCAATAGGAACAATAGTCCTTTTGGCTTTATGGTAAACGTCATAAAGCAGTATTTTGCCAGTACTGTCGTATATTTTTGTCGACTGACTAACTTTTCGTTCCTCGATGGTGTCTAGAGAGGGGATTTGGAATGTAGAAACCCATATAAGCAGTATTCCACCAAGAATTACTCCACAAGAAAAAAGAAAAACAAGTGTGTTTCTAAGCCCGTGGCCATTAAAGAAGCGTTTTGTCATGACTCGTATTTTAACACATTTATGGTAAAGTAATAATATGTGGGGACTAAATAAAGTTAAAATAATAACAGACGAGAAACAAATAGATGAAATAGTTTCTCGAGGAGTAGAAAATATTTTTCCTAACAAAGAATATTTGAAATCGAGAATGTTGAAGGGGGAGAGGTTAACTCTTTATCTTGGAATCGATCCGACTGGTCCGACTTTGCATATGGGCCACGTTATTCCTCTTCTAAAGCTGGCTAAATTCCAAAAACTTGGTCATCAGATCATACTTCTTATGGGGGACTTTACAGCAATGATCGGTGATCCAACCGACAAATCTGCCGCTAGGAAGAAGCTTTCAAGAGAAGAGGTTCTAAAAAATCTTGAGAATTATAAAAAACAGGCATCGAAATTTATTTCTTTTTCTGGTTCAAACAAAGCACTATTTAAATTTAATTCTGAATGGTTAGGAAAGATGAGTTTTGGAGATGTTTTGGAACTAGCTTCAAGTTTTACAGTTCAACAAATGCTGGAAAGAGATATGTTCCAGAATCGGGTCAAAGAGGGTAAGCCTGTATATTTACACGAGTTTCTTTATCCTTTGATGCAGGGTTATGACTCAGTCGCAATGGATGTTGATGGTGAAGTGGGTGGTAATGATCAAACTTTTAACATGCTGGCCGGCAGAGACCTTCTTAAGACTCTAAAAAATAAAGAAAAGTTTGTAATCACCACCAAACTTTTAGTAGACTCATCCGGCAAGAAGATGGGGAAGACAGAAAACAACATGGTTGCACTCAATCAAAGTGCCGACGAGATGTTCGGAAAAGTCATGAGTTGGAGTGATGATCTAATAATACCAGGATTTGAAATAATAACCGATACACCTATTTCTGAGATTAATCAAATCAAAGAATCAGTTGCTGCAGGAGAAAATCCTAGAAATCATAAAGTTCGTTTGGCTGTTGAGATAGTAAAGATGTATCACGGGGAAAAAATGGCAAATGACGCCAAATTGAATTTTGAGAATACCTTTTCAAAAGGTGGTATACCTGATGATGTGATGGAGATTAGCGTTGCAACAGGGACAAAGCTGGTGGATGTTTTATTGGAACAACAAACGGTAATTTCAAAAAATGAGTACAGAAGACTTGTTTCTGAGGGTGCGGTTTCCAATATGAATCTAGACAAAAAAATAGATGATGTTGACTGTATAGTGGAGAGTGGTGTTTATAAAGTAGGGAAGCGAAGGTTTGTAAAAATAAAAGTTTTATAAAAAACTCCCAAATGGGAGTTTTTTATTTTAGATTCCGTATTCGTTATCCTTATCATCCATTGTGTCATCGTCCTCTGCCTCCTCCTCATCCAAAACTTTATCAATAGAAACTGTGTCATCTTCGTCTCCAAGCATCAATGGATCAGCAATCTCTGGTTCTTGAGGCATTGTATCATCTAGATCGTCGATATCGTCATCTAGAATTGATGATCCACCTTTAAGTATTTTCTTTTCATCTAACTCCTCATCAAACTCATTTGCTTCGTCTTTTTGTTCGTCGTCCATTTATGTTTTAATAGCTTATAATTTAAACTATAAATTTTATTTATAGATTTTCCATATTTGTACCAGATTGTAGTTTTTTTGCAAACTTTATGTTTGTCATTATTTGTGGATAACAACTCCCGAAGAGTTTTATTGTTTTTTTGGCCTAAATCTGTATAGTAACAATATGTTTATAGACGAACTAACTTTAAATATATGGGCCGGTAAGGGTGGTGACGGTATTGTTTCCTGGAAGCACGAAAAAGGAATCGATCACGCAGGTCCTGGAGGTGGTGATGGTGGAAGAGGGGGTAACGTATACCTTCGGGGTGTTCATGATATAGGAAGACTTTCTGAGTATAAATTCGTAAAGGATATAAAAGCTGATGATGGTGAAAACGGTAAGGGCAAGCTAATGCACGGGGCAGCAGGAAAAGATATTACCATAGACCTACCTATCGGTAGTGTTGTTACTCATATAGAGACAGGGGAGAAAATAGAAATTTTGGATGACGAGCCTATCTTTTTTCTAAAGGGTGGTTGGGGTGGTTATGGTAACGATCATTTTAAGGGTCCCGCAAACCAAAGACCACAGGAGTGGACTCCAGGAAAACCGGGACAAGGGGGAGAATTTTTTATTGAGCTCAAACTCGTTGTTGATCTTGGTTTGGTTGGTTTGCCTAATGCTGGAAAATCAAGCTTATTAAACAGTCTTACTCGAGCCAAGGCAAAAGTGGGTAACTATCAGTTTACAACTCTTACACCAAATCTTGGCGATTTATACGGTTTTATAATTGCAGATATACCAGGTTTGATTGAAGGAGCTTCTGATGGAAAAGGGTTGGGACACACATTTTTGAGACATATATCAAGAACAAAAATGCTCCTACACTGTATTTCTTGCGAACACGATGATCCAATGGAGGTTTATAACGTTATACGTGGAGAGCTAGAGAAGTACGACCCAACACTTTGTGAGAAACAAGAGGCTATTCTTTTTACGAAAACGGATTTAGTTGATGGTGCTAAGTTAAAATCAAATATTGAATTATTTTCAAAACTCGGGAAGGAGGTTTTTACTGTCTCTATAATAGACGATGAATCCATCAAAGGACTCAGTGACTCTTTGGTAAAAACTCTAAGGGATTTATAATATAAACTTATGGACGAATACAAGATAACAGTAGGTCTGGAGATTCACGCAGAACTAAAAACAAACAGCAAAATGTTTTGTGGTTGTAAGAACGCGCCAGATGAAGGTGCACCAAACGCCTATACGTGTCCAGTTTGTATGGGCAATCCAGGCACTCTACCTGTTATTAATAAAGAAGCTGTTAGAAAAGTTCTACTTGTCGGCTCTGCCCTAAGCGGTAATCTAGCTGATTTTACAGAGTTTGATCGTAAGAACTACTTTTATCCAGATATCCCAAAAGGTTATCAGATCAGTCAGTATAAATATCCTCTAGTTTCCGGTGGTATGTTGGCTGGCGTAACGCTAACAAGAATACACTTGGAAGAGGATACCGCTAAATCATCTCATGACACCCCCGGCGTCAGCCTGGTTGATTTTAACAGGGCTGGAGTACCACTAATGGAGCTTGTTACCGAACCAGTAATCCATACTAGTGAACAGGCTATGAATTTTGCAAAGGAGCTTCAGCTTCTGTTGCAGTACCTAAATGTCTCAGATGCAAATATGGAAAAAGGAGAGATGAGGGTTGAGGTAAACATTTCAGTTAGTAAAACTCAAGAATTCGGAACAAAAGTCGAAGTAAAAAATATAAACTCATTTAGAGCAGCTGGAAAGGCAATAGATTTTGAATTTGCCCGTCAGACAGCACTACTAGAAAAAGGGGAGAAGGTTGTTCAAGAAACTCGAGGATGGGATGAAAATAAAGAAGTTACATTTTCACAGCGCTCAAAAGAAAACGCAAATGACTACAGGTACTTTCCAGATCCAGATCTTCCAAAACTTATAATATCCGAGATACCAGAATTTAGTCTCGACAGTTTAAAAAAGGATCTTCCTGAACTTCCAGAGCAAAAAAGATTAAGATACGAAAAAGACTTTGGACTCAAAGCGGGGGATATCGAGACATACATCAACAATAAAAAAGCTGGAAAGTTTCTAGAGTCAGTCGCTAGCCAGGTTTCCGAGCTGGGATTGGAAGCTGTAAAGCTTTCTTCCAATTACATAATCTCAGATATTATTGGGCTTTCAAAAGCATCCAACTTGGACTTTGGTATGGGTGGCATAACAACAGAAAGTTTTTCAAAGTTAATACAAATGATATCTAAAGGTGACCTATCATCGAGAGGTGCAAAAGATATTTTGAAAATAATGTATGAGGTAGGAGGTGAGCCTGTAGCAATCGCAAACGACAAAGGATTGATCCAAAAAAACGATACTGAAGAGATTAAAAAAATAGCAGAAAAAATAATCAATGAAAATCCAAAGGTGGTAGAAGAGTATAAGTCTGGCAAAGAATCGTTGTTACAGTTTTTTATAGGGCAGGGAATGAAAGAAACAAAAGGCTCAGTAAATCCAGAAATATTAAAAAAAATAATCCTAGAATTGATACAAAAATAAAACACCTTCTCAAAACAGAAGGTGTTTTATTTTATAAAAATCAAAATTTACCGTTTGACATTCAATCAAAAGTATTTTTTGTTGAATATTAAATAATATTGAATCTAAGAAAAAGATGGAAGATAAAACAGAAAGTAAGGGTTGATTGATTAGGAATCTGTGGTTATATTTGAGCTTAAAATTACGATCAATTTTAACTACAATACTTAATAAAAGCAGGTCAGAGTTTTGAAATCAGGTTGCCAGAGACGGTTCAAATCTAATTATGCAGAAATTTACTACGCAAAATAAAATGGCCAATACATTGAGAAAAACATACATAAACATTGATAAAGATATATATTAAGATTACAAACTGTATTATTCATTATTAATCTTATAAATTAGTTTTGTTCATTTTGTTTATGATCACTTCAACTAGAAAGTTGAGGTGATTCGTTGGCTTGCATCAATCAATTTTGAGCCAATGTGGCCAGATCTCCGGGTGTATTTTATGTAGAGAATATTCATGCTTATTAGATTGATTTTTATTAGCAGTATTTTTTACGTCTTTTTGTTTTTCATTTTTCCTAAATCTCGGCAGAATTCCTAAATCTCTTTTAGCCGAGAAAATGAGTATTATCCACAGTATTTTGAACATTTTGCATTGTTGAATCGATATAATATTTGCAATGGGTTCAGACTTATTTTTTGATAACAAGAGGTTCATTTCAGCACGCGATGCGGCTGCTCTAACTGGCTACACTCAGGATTATGTTAGCCAGCTTTGTCGAGGAGGCAAGATTGATTCTAGGAAGGTCGGCCGTGTATGGTATGTTTGCGAGGCTTCGATTTTGGTTTACAAGGATACACCTATTGAGTTTGATTTTACACAAAACTTCTACTCTAAGGCTTCTGCGGTCCCTGCTCCTGTAGTTGTTTCTCTGCCCGTAACTGCACCTGTTTCTGTCTCTGAGGTTATTACTCCTGTTGTTCCTGTTGTTGAGGTTATAGCCCCAGTCGTTTCTCCGATTAACGCTGACGTTAAAAATTCAGTTGTTTCAGGTGTTAATTTGTTTCCTAAAAGATACGCTGCAGCATCGATGTTTGCAGTTTTCTTTTTTGTGCTTTTTGCGTTGAAGGGGATGTTCTCTGTTGTTGCTCCAGTCGCAACAAAAATTTCATATGTAAATTTTACTGATAAAGTTTCAACTCTTGCGGTTTCAACATACAAAGCTTCTGATGATATTTTTGAGATGTATGCAAATAATATTTCTGGAGCTTACGTCGCTTTCGGAAATTCAACAATCGGTTTGGCTGATAAAATCTCATCCGGCATTTCTTCAAAAGTTATGACAGCTTCTGTCGCAACTGCTGTTTCAAAAGATTTGAATCCAGTTGATCATTCCGGTGTTGTTATTTACGAGACTGTAAATCGATGGTTTGAAAAAGGAGTCTATTCTCCAATTGCAAGTTTGTTCAAAAAGAACAACACAACAAATATTTACATAACGCAGAATACTTCGACAAAAGCTACATCAACAAAAACAGCAAACACAGTTACAAATAAAAATACAAGCAATAACACTGTCGCATTCCAACCACAAATAATAAACAAGACAGAGATTATTGAAAGAATAATCGAAACAACAAATTCTTCAGGCTTGACTAGAGAAGAGTTGGAGTTGAGACTCGAGATTCTCAATAACCAAATAATGTCTAGATTCTCGTCACAACCAACCGGTAGTGGGGGAAACATAACAAACATCTATCAACAGATTGCACAAAGTCAACGAATCGATCAGTTGACTAATACTGTTATAAATACACCAACTATAAATGGTGGAACAATTAATAACGCAACTATTAATGGTGTAGCTAATCTTGGAACAACAACAATCACAAACCTTGCAGTAACAAACACATCAACATCTACATACGCTGGAGGCATAGCATTGTCAGGAGGATGTGTTTCAGTCAACGGCGTATGTCTGGGAACTGGTAGTGGTGGAGCTGGTAATCCTGGGGGGCTTAATAGTCAATTCCAGTTCAACAACGGTGGAGTGTTTGATGGTGCATCTAACTTTATATATAGTGCATCTTCTGGAAACATCGGTGTAGGTACATCATCTCCATACGCACCATTGTCAGTTGTTGGTCAGGTTGTGGCTTCTTACTTTACAGCAACATCAACAACAGCAACTTCTACTTTCTCTGGAAATGTTTCAACACCTACTATATATGTAACTAGTACAACAGCTACTTCAACATTCTCTAATGGGATAAACCTCACAGGAGGATGCTTCTCTATTAATGGCACATGTTTTGCTGGATCAGGGTCATCTCCTCTGACATTTACATATCCACTTGTAGATACAGCAAATACAATCTCTCTTGCATTTGGAACAACAACAGCTAACACATGGTCAGCGCTTAACACATTCTCTAACTCGTCTACTACTCTAGGGTCATTTGGTTACTCATCTTCAACTCTGGCGAATGTTGGCACACTATATATTCCATCACTAACACAAGGCTTCGCATTCACAGGAAGTAATGGATTGGTATCAACTATCGCTTCATCATCAGTGAAGCTGTCATGGTTCAACAATGATGCAGGGTTCCTAACATCACTATCTGGTGCTGCTTCTTCTACACTACTATCTGACACAAACACATGGACAGGAGTAAACAGAT
>CAZSFU010000003.1:0-30567 GCA_964606205.1 uncultured Candidatus Saccharibacteria bacterium
ATCTGCGTTGTTGCTGTTCAGTTTTGCTCATTCACCGTACGTCAAAGTACGGCTCACTTACAAAACTTCCAGCGCCTAGCATCTGGGGCAATTTTGCTCATTTTAATGTTTGTGGTTAACAAATTATTTTTATTATATACTTGAATTCATGACATACGACTTAATCATTATCGGTGGGGGTCCAGCTGGGGTTTCTGCGGGTGTTTATGCGGCAAGAAAGAGACTTAAAACATTACTTATCGCTCCAGAATTTGGCGGACAAAGTGTAGTTTCAGAAGGAATCGAAAACTGGATAGGTACTGTAAAAATTTCTGGTATGGAGCTAGCTGAAAGTTTAAAAAAACACTTACAGGCATATGCTGGGGACTCTGTAGAAATAAAAGAGGGTGAATCCGTACAAGACATAATGAAAAATGGAGACACTTTTACGGTTAAGTCAGGCCAGTCAGAATACAATACAAAAACTATACTTATCGCTACAGGAAGCACAAGAAGAAAACTAGATGTGCCAGGAGCCGACATATACGACAACAAGGGTCTAACATACTGTGCATCATGCGACGGACCACTTTTCGGTGGACAGGATGTTGTTGTGATAGGCGGTGGAAACGCAGCGTTTGAAACATCAGCACAGCTACTCGCCTACTGTAAAACAGTTACTCTACTCAACCGATCTGACAAGTTCAAAGCAGACGAAATCACAATAAATAAACTGAAAGAAAATCCAAATTTTAAAATCATCGTAAACGCTATACCAAAAGAAGTAAAAGGAGATAAGTTTGTTTCATCTTTCGTATACGAAGACTCTACAACAAAAGAGACTCACGAAATACAAACCCCAGCAGTTTTTGTTGAAATAGGTCTCATCCCTACTACATATTTTGCAAAAAACGTAATCGAGCTAAACCCGATAGGTCAAATACCAGTAGATCCCCGAACACAGCAAACAAAAGTAAAAGGTATCTGGGCCGCAGGAGACTGCACAGACGGACTATACCACCAAAACAATATTGCTTCTGGCGATGCAGTAAAAGCTCTCGAGGATATATACGTAGAGCTACACACTAAATAATTTTTGAAAATAAAAAACCTCATCTGCAAGCAGATGAGTGCGACACCACAACAGTGATGAAAAAACAAAAAAACTGAAGAGTGCCGGCCGGGTGAATATTTCATCACCCAGCCGGACCCCCGCCCACGCCGACCACCACGCCGCACGTCCTGAATTAAGTTTATTATATTGCTCTAAAAAGTCAAGGTGCGCGATACAGGATTCGACTCCTACTGAGTCAGTACCCCAATTGGATATTTTGTTTCGTAAACTCACAAAACATCTCAATCGGGTTTCAAATCCGTCAAACGCTTTTGAATACAAAAGCTTGACGTATCTTGCTGTGCGCGATACAGGATTCGAACCTGTGGCCTTCTCAACGTCAATGAGACGCTCTACCAACTGAGCTAACCGCGCATTTTTACTACTTACAAAAACTATCATATTTTTTGCTTTTTGTACAAAAAATGCTATAGTTTTCCTGTGCTTTTGGCCTTATCGTCTAACGGTTAGGACGCGGCCTTTTCAAGGCTGCAATCCGGGTTCGATTCCCGGTAAGGTCACAGGTTTTGGCGAAACACGGATACTATCCCTATAAGGAAAGATTCCCTATTTATTTTATGAAAATCCTATCCATAGAAACATCCTGTGATGAAACAGCGGTTAGTATTGTTGAAGCAACTGGCGGACTGGAATCCCCTTCTTTTAAGGTGCTTGGAAACGCCCTATATTCTCAAATAGCAATTCACAAAGAATACGGAGGTGTTTATCCAATGATGGCCAAAAGAGAGCACGCAAAAAACCTATCACCTATTTTGGCAAAAGCTATGACAGATGCTGGTATATATATTGAAGATAAAAATTTATACACTAATGAGCTTTGGAGTGAAATTGAAAAAATTCTAGAAAGAGAAGAGGGGTTATATCCTGCTTTAAAAGAAACTTTTGAAAATATAAAAAAACCGGAAATAGATGTTATATCTGTAACATATGGACCTGGACTTGAGCCGGCGCTTTGGGTTGGAATAAGCTTTGCCGTAGCACTCGGCAAACTCTGGAATATTCCTGTTATTGGTTCAAATCACATGGAAGGTCATATAGGATCTGTACTAATAGAAAGTGAGGATAAACGAAAAGTAGAGTTCCCCGCTTTAGCAGTTTTGATTTCAGGAGGACACACAGAAATAGTTAAAATTGATTCTTGGGGTAGTTACAAGGTAATAGGTCAAACTGTAGACGATGCTGTGGGTGAAGCTTTCGACAAGGTTGCTAGGTTACTTGGACTGCCTTATCCTGGTGGACCTGAAATTTCAAAGCTTGCAGAAATTGCCAGAAATGAAAACTATACAAAAACAGCAAAACTCCCCCGTCCAATGTTACACTCAGGCAATCTGAACTTCTCATTTTCAGGACTTAAAACTGCTGTTCTGTACTATATTAGAGACAACTACGCAGGAGACTCTAAAAATATGTCGCCTGAAAGTAAGGCGGACTTGGCGAGAGAATTTGAAGATGCGGTCATAGATGTTTTGAAAATAAAAACTTCAGAAGCCCTTAACGAAAATGATATTAAAACTCTTATTGTTGGCGGTGGAGTGGTTGCAAACAAAAAAATCAAAGAAGTTTTTTCTGATTTTGAAAATACTTTTACTGGTTTAGTTGTAAAAACACCATCTAAAAGTCTCGCAACCGATAACTCACTCATGATGTCAGTTGCAGCCTACATAAACATAGTATTACACCCAGATTTACTCAATAAACCACAAAAAATAGTAGCGAACGGCAATCTTAGATTTGAATAAAAAAAATGTTTGTGATATAAACTTTAGAAGAAGCACAAAACAGAAAGGACTCACGCAATGTGAGTCCTTTCTGTTTTTAAACCTATATTTATATTAATTTAAATCAATTTCCTTATTTACATCTTCAATAATCCTATTATTTTTATACTCCTTGTACCAGAAATACGAAATTATAATAATGATTGCTAGCAGTAGTATGTTTATCCAACCAAATATAGCCAAACCTCTAACGCACTGATTTACTGGATTTACTATAGACTCAAATGGCCATTTAAACATTGAAACAATAGCGTTTACAACTCTTTTTCCTGCTAGAAATACTGTAGCGGTCAAACTTCCAGCAATTCTTTGTGTTGTAGAGGAAACCCCTGCCAATGTTGTTAGCCCTGCTGACACAGTAGATGTAGCTGGTTTTATGGAACCAACAGCTCCATCAATAGCTGGCACTGGAGCAGTAGTTGTTCCAGAAGAAGGGTTAGATACATTTTCTGGGATAGTTATTCCTGCATTTCTAAGGCTCAATAGGAAGTTTCGATAGTTATCAATTTCTTCTTGCTGCTGTGCATTTACTGGAAACGCAGTTTTACAATATATCTCATTAACTTTTTTCTTTGTCAGTATGTATGTGTAACTAGTTGGTGCAGTATGACCCCATGGAGTTAGAACATCATCTCGATACCTCCACTGGAAGGCGTTTAGTGCAATAATAGTCTGGTCATCATATACTCCAGTAACTTGAATGTCCTTGAAACCTTCTAGATCTCTTAGGAATACTTGTAGCTTTGTAACCTCCACTGGATTGTTTATAAAATCCTTTCTTAGATAATCATATAGGTAGTAACAAGCCTTTACTTCTGTTGCTCCGGCAACTTGTGGTATTACAGGACCATTAGTTCCACCGTACGAACCAACTATTGGGCCATTACCTCCACCTCCACCACCACCTCCTCCACCACAGTTTGTGCATGGTGGAACTACGGCTGGATTTACAGTCGTACTAACTGTCGTACTGTTGTTTGATCCATTAGGATCTGACTGTGTAGCGGTAACAGATACACTATTTGTTATAGTTTGTCCTTCTGTTCCAGCATTTACAGTTCCAATCAAAGTTAGAGTTGTAGATGAACCATTTAGTAGATTTCCAATTGTCCAAATACTTGTAGTTGTACTATAAGTTCCCAGAGTAGATGTTGCTGATACAAGAGTTAATTTACTTGGGAATACTTCAGTTAGATTTACTCCTGTAGCGTTATCTGGGCCATTGTTTATCACAGTAACTGTATAAGTTAGTGTTTCTCCAACCCCAATAGAAGATTTATCAGCAACCTTAGTAACACTTAGATTTGAAGAAGTTGAACCTCCTCCGCCTCCTCCGCCACTTGTTGAAACCGTCAGAACTAGTATTGCAGTTGTTGTTCCACAATTATTAGCAGCTGTTAGATTTATATTGAAAGTACCAGTTTGTGTTGGTGTACCAGTTATTGAGTTAGTTGTTGTTGAGAATGATAAACCAGCAGGAAGAGAAGTCGTTGCGATTGATAAGTTTGTTATTGTTGAAGATGCGGTAAATGTATATGTGAAAGGATTGTTTTCCACAACTGACGCCGTAAGTGATGAAGTAATCTCAGGCAGTAAACATTGTGGCGCAGGATTGTATGTACTGTATAGGTTTATTGACTGATTGTTATTTTGTGCAGTCAATACAATCTGACCATCTGCATTCATGTTTCTCAGAGAATCATCAGTTGTTGTTGCAGTGAACAATTCTGGACTATAGCTGAAGAAATCAAAAACATTGTTTATTGTTTGATTATATTTATCATTGTATTTTGCAACATTCCATCTTGAACCATTGTTAGTAGTTGAAGAGTAGTAATATGTACCCAATTCAAGGTTTGAATGAGTAACACAATCAGCATCATTTTCCTGCAAAATTAACTTTGTGTTTGGAGCAAAAGCTGAAGTATTCCAAGTCTTACTAGTTAGCACATTTGAGTTTATATCTGTGGATGTTGATAGGTTTATATCAAATATACCAGCTGGTAGCCCTGCAGATGTTGTAGCTATAGTATTTTGATCGTTAGCTAGAACCAAACAGAATGTAATCTGTCCTTTAGGTGTAACTGTAGTATCTTCAAGGACATTTACTGTCCTTGATACTGGAACCGCAGCTAGTCCATCTGAGTCTGACACATTGTAAGTAACAGTGTATGTGCCTACAACTGCAGTGTTTACTGTACTTGTAGCTACAATATGTGCAGTTATGTCACCATCTTCATGATCCTGTGCAGTTGCACCTGGATCAAGATACGACTGACCCACTGTCACAGTGGCTGGATTTGCCCCTATTATGGTAATAACTGGAGGATGGTTTGCAGCATGGTTAACTGTAACGTCCACTCCACTAGTATTGTTACCAGAGTTAGGATCTTGCTGATCTGAACTTGATGTAACTGAGTTGTTAATAATTGCCCCCTCGTTTCCAGATTTTACGGTAGCAACTAAAGTTAACACTGTTGATGTAGAGTTATTTAAATGACCTATTGTCCAAACACCAGTTGAAGTTGCGTAACTACCGCTTGTAGTAGATGCAGAAACAAAATTAAGCTTATCAGATAGTAAATCTGTAGCAGTTACTCCAGTGGCATTATTTGGACCTGCATTTGAAACTGTGATTGTATAAGTTACTGTATCACCAACATTCAAAGTAGTTTTATCTGCAACCTTTAGCACTGATATGTCAGAAATTTGTGGACCCACGATAACGCTCGCTGTAGAAGAAGCTGAGCCACTTATTCCAGTACATGTAATTATAAATGTCTCGTTCAGAATTAAATTACTTATAACTTCATTTCCAGATAGAGTTTTTGAACCAGACCAATCTCCTGTAGCAATACATGATGTTGCATCTGTTGAAACCCATGTAAGAGTTGTGCTTTGTCCGTATGGAACATTTATAGGATTTGCATTCAATGTCACTGTTGGAGCGAGCGGAACCACATTCACTGTTCTAGTAACTGGTATTGCGGCTAGCCCATCTGAGTCAGAAACATTGTAAGTAACAGTGTATGCACCAAGAACCGCAGTGTTTACTGTGCTTGTAGCTACAATATGTGCAGTTATGTCCCCATCTTCAAAATCCTGTGCAGTTGCACCTGGATCTGTATATGCAGAACCGATAGTTACACTTATCGGATTTAAACCAATAAGAGTGATGACTGGTCGCTGATTAGCAGGAATAACGATAACTGTTCTAGTAACTGGAATTGCTGCAAGACCTTGTGAATCTGACACGTTGTAAGTAACAGTGTATGTACCAACTACTGATGTGTTTACAACACCAGTTTTTTGAATATTAGCTGTAATGTTACCATCTTCAACATCAGTTGCGGTAGCTCCCTGATCTACATAAAGAGCTCCAGCTATAATGTTTATAGTACTTGAACCGACAAGTGTAATAACTGGTCGATTGTTTACAGGAGCAGGAACTACATTCACTGTTCTTGTGACAGGCACTGCTGCTAGACCCTTTGAGTCTGAAACGTTATATGTGATTGTGTATGAACCAACTACCGCTGTATTTACCGTACCAGTCTTTTGAATGTTGGCTGTGATGTTGCCATCTTCCTGATCTAACGCTGTTGCTCCCTGATCTACGTAAAGAGATCCAACTGTAATATTTACAGGTGTTGAACCAACTAAAGTAATAACTGGTGGATGATTTACAGGTGCTGGATTCACATTCACGGTTCTAGTAACTGGTGTAGCTGCTAGTCCCGCTGAGTCTGACACGTTGTATGTGATTGTATATGTTCCAGCTACTGATGTATTAACAGTACCAGTTGTATGAATATTTGCTGTAATGTTTCCATCTTCTTGATCGTGCGCTGTTGCACCTGCGTCAACGTATGTTCCACCAACTGTCATGTTTACAGGATTTGAACCTAGGAGAGTAATTACTGGTGCAGTATTTGCTGGAGGCGCTACACAATCAACACCATAGTCGATCACCATAGCAAAAAATAGATTTGAGTCGTCATATGTAGGAGAAGTCTCGTTTATAAAACTTCCATCAATCTGAACTCTTCCACATTGTCCCAATCGTGAGTCTCTAGCTGTGTCATATGAAAAACTAAATGAACCAGATTCCGGAGCATTTCTATAATCAACTTTTCCTGAACTACTAACACCAAAAGGATGCTTTGTAGTTGCAGCACTTCCAGCTTGTTCATCATAGGCCCCGATAGTAACAACATGCATTCCACCAGGACCGTTAAAATTAACATCAACATTCCAATTAAAAACTTTATTTCCATTATCCTTGACGTTGTAGTAACCAACTACAGGACCACCGTTATCGTTAATTGTATAAGAGATATCTTGTGTAACCGCGTTAGCACTTAGAGGGAAATTGAAAAACAATACAGAAAAAACCAATGCTGATGTAGAGAACGCCTTGAATATTGTTTTTGCGGCACTGTTAAGTTGATTAGTACTCATAAATTTCATGATAGTTATTGATAGGCAAAACAGTACGCTTATTATTTAAACTTGTCAAATTTTCCTAAAAATGGCATCCAGTGAAATACCTATATTTTAAGCCATATTATCAACTGTCCTTTAGAATTGTGAAAATCTGTCTTTTAGATTCCATATAGTGCCCACATAAAGCCTCGTATTTAAAATGTCCTTTAAATGAGTTTTGTACATTTGTGATTATTATGTCTTTTATAAAAGAATTTTAACCAAAAACCATGCCCCACCCTACCAACAGCACTATATATATGATAATCTAGTCCTATGAATGAAATATTCTTATCCCCATATAATCCTACACAAACAGAAGGAAGAATCTATGAAGTTTGGGAACAGAGTGGCTTCTTTAATCCAGATGTATGTGTCGAAAAAGGCGTAACAGACTCAGACTCTAAACCCTTTACGATAATAATGCCGCCAACAAATGCAAACGGTTCTCTACATGCAGGACACGGTTTAGTTATGACCATTGAGGATATAATGGTTAGATACAAAAGAATGAATGGCCACAAAACTCTATGGTTACCAGGACTTGATCACGCGGGATTCGAAACTCAAGTAGTGTATGAGAAAAAGCTTGAAAAAGAAGGTAGGTCTAGATTCGGCATGGACCCAAAGGAACTGTATAAAGAAATATTAGACTTCACCCTAACCAACTCATCTAATATTAAATCTCAGATCAAACAGATAGGGGCCTCTTGTGACTGGTCACGAGAAAAATTCACTCTCGACCCTGAAATTGTTAAAACGGTTGGTCAAACATTCAAAAGAATGTACGATGACGACCTTATATATAGAGGAAACAGAATCGTTAGTTGGTGCTCTAAACACCAAACGTCATTTTCTGATCTAGAAATAAAAGATGAGGAACGTGTAGAAAAATTCTACTATCTTAAATATGGACCTTTTACTATCGCCACTTCCCGCCCAGAGACCAAGTTTGGAGATAAGTATGTGGTAATGCACCCAGATGATAATCGATACACTCAATATACAGATGGTCAAAAAATAAACCTGGAATGGATAAATGGACCAGTTGAAGCGACCATTATAAAAGATTCTGCAGTAGACATGGCATTTGGAACAGGAGTAATGACCATAACTCCTTGGCACGATGCGGTAGACTTTGAAATTGCCCAAAGACACAACTTAGACAAGGAGCAAGTAATCGACGAGATGGGTAAACTCTTACCTATTGCAGGAGAATTTGCTGGCATACACATAAACAAAGCTCGACCACTTATCATTGAGAAACTTCAAAACAAGGGGTTAGTAGAAAAAATAGATGAAAATTATAAACATGTTGTACGAACATGTTATAAATGCGGAACTCTCATAGAACCACAAATAAAAAGTCAGTGGTTTATAAAAATGAAGCCTTTAGCAGATAAAGCTCTAGAAAAAATAGAATCTGAAGAAATAGTATACATACCAGAACACTATAAAAAGATAACCGTTCATTGGTTGCAAAATATTATGGATTGGAACATCTCAAGACAGATAGTCTGGGGTATACCTATACCTGCAAAAATCTGCACAGTATGTGGACACGGAATGGCAGACCTCGATAACACAATAACAGCATGTACTAAGTGCAACAGCGAGGTGCGTCAGGATAACGATACGTTTGATACTTGGTTCTCATCAGGACAGTGGCCTTTTGCCTCACTCGGCTATCCAGATAGTTTGGATTTCAAAAACTTCTACCCTACTGATGTTATGGAAACAGCAGGTGAGATTATATTCTTTTGGGTATCTCGAATGATAATGCTTGGTCTATATATAACAGGAAAAGTTCCATTCAAAACCGTATATCTCCACGGGCTTGTTCTGGATGCGAAGGGATTAAAAATGAGTAAAAGTAAAGGAAACGTAATAGACCCACTCACTCTCACACAAAAATTTGGAACTGATGCATTCCGTATGGGAATGGTAATAGGAAATACTCCAGGAACTTCCCTCGCGCTATCTGAAGACAAAATTAAAGCCCACAAAAACTTTGCAAATAAAATCTGGAATATAACTAGATTTGTACTTGAAAACACGAAGGATTGGAACGGAACAAAACCTGAAACTATTGGAGAGTCAGACGAAAAGAATATTACCGAACTCAATGAACTAGTCATAGATGTTACAAAAGATATGGATAACTATAGGTTCTACCTCGCGGCTGAAAAGTTATACCACTATGTTTGGCACACATTTGCTGATAAAATAATTGAGGAGTCAAAAGAAAATCTAAAGAATGAAAGTTTGAGGAAATCAAATCAATACACACTCAGACTCATATTAGAGACTTCTATAAAACTCTTGCATCCTTTCATGCCTTTTGTTACCGAAGAAATCTGGCAAAACTTAGACATCGAAAATAAAAATCTTCTTATGGTTACAAAGTGGCCTAAATAGCTACAACAATGTTCCTTAATTTCATACAACAGTATCCTTTCGTATTGGCATTTATAATAGGCCTAGTCCCAGCGCTCGTTTGGATGTGGTTTTGGTTATCCGAGGATAGACATCACGAACCAGCAAAAATGCTGACCCTATCTTTTCTAGGCGGTATGGCTGCGGTGATAGTTGTTTTGCCTTGTCAGAAAATCGTTTATGACTACTTCGGCGGTAATGGCGCGGTGTCTTTCGGATTATGGGCGGCACTGGAGGAAGTTAGTAAATTTATTTTTGTTTATTTTATTGCGTTAAGAAATAAAAAAGTTACTGATGAGCCACTAGACGACATAATATACTTGATTGTTTCTGCACTTGGTTTCGTAACTTTAGAAAATACCTTGTTTTTAATCGATTTGGTAAAAGACGGTGATATTGTTGGCTCGATAATACACGGAAACTTGAGATTTATAGGGGCAAGCCTTTTGCACACAATAACATCAGCTACAGTTGGTATATGTCTAGCGTTGTCTTTCTATAAAAACGAAACTTCAAAGCGTCTATATGGATTATCCGGACTTATCATTGCAACAGTGTTGCATACTGCATTCAACTTATTTATAATTAGAGAAAGTGAGGGAAATATTTTCTTTATATTTGGAGCAGTTTGGGTAAGTATAGTTATACTTCTTTTAATACTAGAGAAAATCAAGCACAAACAAAATCAATAACTTTGAAAACTAAAAAATTATGAAAGATAATCGTTCATTCTTTGAAAAATTAACTGGCAGCGTCAGAGTTGACGATGAAGAAGAGGTGGAAGAAGTGGAAAGTAAACTTCCAAGCAAAAACGCATCTAACGGTGAACCATGGTTTGACGAAGAGCCAGAAGAAGGCCAACTGACTGTGGACATGTACCAAACTCCATCAGAGATAGTTATAAAAAGCATGGTTGCCGGCGTAAAACCAGAGGATCTAGATATATCTATAGCCAGAGATACAGTTACCATAAAAGGAAAAAGAGAAACTGAGAGATTTATTCATGATGAAGATTATTTCCATCAGGAACTATATTGGGGTTCATTTTCTAGAACAATAATGCTCCCAGCTGAAATAGACGTTGAGGAAGCAGATGCAATAGAAAAACATGGATTACTTATAATAAGAATGCCTAAAATTGACAAGAACCGACAGACACGACTAAAAGTCAAAGGTTAAAGACCAAGCAATCAAAAACCACTCATATGAGTGGTTTTTGATTGCTTGGTGCCAAGACCCAGGGTCGAACTGGGGACCCTTCCCTCTTCAGGGGAATGCTCTACCAACTGAGCTATCTTGGCGACTATAAACTATTGCAACAAGTTTTTAAAAGTGTCACTTACTGTGTTTATATTGTTGTTGACTGTGTCTTTTGTACCTATATATGCACCAGTAATACCATCAACATACGGCTGTATAAGGTAATATGCCCCCACAGCAGATCCGATAATAAACACCCAGTAAAGTATACTCATAAAGCGAGCCAGCCTCATGGAGCGTTGTATAGAGCGCAACATGCTATTGTTCTCTTCCTCTAGGGCCAACGTCTTTTTAAGTAACTCTTTATCTTCTGGTTGCATGGGGTATATTATACCAAAAACCTATAAAAATCAAAGCGTAATATTAACTTAATTTGGTGCCACCAGCAGGAATCGAACCTGCATCTATCCCTTAGGACGGGACTGTTCTATCCATTGAACTACAGCGGCAAGCTTAAACAGCTTACCCTATTTGGTCCTTTGTTTCTAGTTTTAAGCTATGCTGATTGAACTTGTGCACCCTGTGAAGAAATTCCTAGTATCTCAGCAAGTTTTGGTTTGTTGAAGCCAATGATGACATCATTATCTATAGTGATAACAGGCACACCAAGTTGACCTGAAATATCCATCATTTCTTTTCTTTTCTCTATATCTACAGAAACATCAAAACTCTCATATGGAATGTTGTTCGCCTTGAAATAGTCCTTTGCCATATTGCAGAAGTGACAAACAGGTGTTGAATATACAGTTACTTTTTTCATATTTTTAAGGCTAAATTATAATGTCATACTAGTATAGCTAATAATCATTTGATCAACAAGATTTCTATTTTGAACCAAATAAAGCCATGAATCGAGACCAGAATGTGCGCTTTTGAGCTTTTGTTGAGGTGCTTACTTCATCTTGTACGATAATAACCATATTTTCATCCTCTTTTGCCACACTAAATTTTGATCTCACCTCCTCCTCTACACCCTGTGCAGTTGCCAGCCTATCAATTTTCTTCTGCAAATCTGCACTTCTAGACCTTAGGGTTTCGACATTTTTAAGAGATACAGACATCATTTCCTCACTTTCAACTTTTTTCCTGTAAACTACCCAAGTTGAATGCGCGACAAAAACAAAAGCAACAAAAAGTAACGCTATTGTTAGCCTGTTATACATCCAACTCCGTACCTTGCGTTTTTGTTGAAAATCAAGCATCATATGATAAATCCTAATAAATCAATTATATGTTATTCGAGAAAAAGAACCAAAGAAAGTTTCAGATGGCTTGGAAAATTATATCTATCCTAATGATAGTGAGTATGGTTGTACTATACCTACCTGGTCTATTTAGCTAAAACACTAGGGTTTGGCCCACTCATCGTTGCTTCGCTTTATTTACTCCATGCGCAGTACGTTTGAGTACGGCTTAGTCGTAAATAAAGCTCGCGCCTTGAATTGTACTCAAACCTTAGTGTTTTAAAATTCTAAAAGTTTAGGAATTTAGAGCGATTTCAGCCATCCTAAGAATACCATCTTTTGTTTTATTAACTGCCATAAAACGGGCATTGTGACAGAATACAGCGCCTGAAACCCCAGTTACTGCCTCCAGTTCTTTATCAGTCTTACCAGCCCAAGATTCTGGTAAATCCTTTCGTGTTTTATATGACCAAAAATCTCTTACACATTTAATTGACCATGTGTCATTTTTTATATTTTTATAAACAACATAAAGTGGTTCTGGTAGTTCTGGTAAAACTCTTAACCATGGATACTCACTATTTTCCAAAATTATAAGTCTCTTATCTTCTGAATTTTTATAAGCTTCCAGCACATACCTTTCTCCCTCTAACTCATCACAGTAGTAGACGATCATCCGACTCAATAATGCTTTTGCATAAGAAACAAGTGTCAAAAATGTTTCATCAATTTTTAATATATCCTCTTTCCAGGTTGGTGCAAACAATATTTTTATCATGCCCAAATCAAAAGGGTGCAAGTCTTTTACCGGAGATTCAAACAATGTCATACCTTTTGGATCAGCATCTACAAAATCAACTGGTTGCACGATCATTTTATCTATTCTTTCTGCAACCACCGCATTTCCTGAGATTTGAGTACCGTACTCTTTCCACACTAGACCAAACGACGCATAAGGTATTCCATTTTCCCTTTTTCCTGCACCGCCTTCCTGATGATGGTCAAAACGTTTAATTTTAGGGTCATAAATACTTCCAAAGTCTACTAGATAATCAGCTTTTTCTGCAATATTCATATCTCTTGAACGAGTAATGGTGAATTCTTTTCCTTCTTTTTCTAGTAGAAGTGATAATGTGGCCACCGCAAATATATCATCTGTGTGAAATCCTGAACTATGAGTTACTATCTGTATTTTTTTATTCCCATCCATTTTTTAATTTCCAAGATTTATGATAATAAACGAATTTTATAGCAATCATGTAAACAAAAATACTAAGTGACATAAAAGGTATAGTGATGTATGAGTACTCCATAAAATAAACCTTTGCACACTCCCCACCAACAGCCGCACATCCACCAGCTGCTCCGAATGAGAATCCCCACTGGATTAGTGATTGAAATAGAGCAATGAGCGCACCCATTCCAGAAAGTGGAACAAGATAGTCTATTATAGATTTATCCTTTCTATACACAGCCAAAGCAACTATAACCAACTGAGGATACATAAAAATCCTCTGCCACCAACACAAGTCACAAGGAGGAAAACCAACAATGTCAGAATAGATCAAACTTCCAACTACGGCACCGAGCAATACAAAGAATATAAGTTCCAATACGTATTTATGTACAAAGTTATATAAATGCTTTCTTGAATCAGCATGAATAAAAATAGCAATAAGTACAATAGCAAAAATCAAGTTAGAAACTAAAGTAAACAAGCCTATTATGGATGTCGCGTTAGACTGTATGAATGTGATCATTTTATTGAGGTAAAGTACAAGAAGTTTTCTCTGCCAAATCCACGAGTTCCATTTCTGTATTTATCCTTTCAGGAGTAGATGTTGAACTGTTTGGGAAGAACCATGTTGGATACGAAGTTATACCATGATCCTTACATATTTGTAGCTGTGACTGTCCGTCTGGTGTAGAGCACTCTATGTATGGTAGATACTTAGCTGATTTACCAAAACGAGCTTTTTGTGCCTGGCAGTGTGGACACCAGAATGCACCGTAGAACTGAGCTCCGCTATCCTTTATACACTTGGCAAAATCATCGTATTTACCAGGCTTACCAGGCGTCATTACGAGCCAAACAATACCTCCCAAGACTAGCAGACCTATTATTATATAGCTAATATTTTTCATTTTTTTATTATTATCGTTTAACTCAGAATATCACAAAACCTTACCCAATCCAACACTATTTGTTTGCCAACAGTTTCTGGTGCTCCTCTGTATTCAATTCGCCACACTTCTTAAACTTTTTACCAGAACCACAAAAACAAGGATCGTTCCGGCCTATTTTCTCTCCATCTGGGGTTCGTGCTGGTTCAGATGACACTGTCTCTTTCGTCAGACTTCCTGCCCCTTCTCTAGTCTCAACCATTTTTACAGGTTCATTAAAGAAAACTTGGTTTGGTTGTATTTGAGGGATTATTTTGAGAATCTCCTGACCAATAGCAAATTCCATATCCTTGAAAAGCTGTAAGCCTTCTTTTTTATATTCTGTTAGGGGGTCCCGCTGACCGTACGCACGAAGGTTAACACTTGATCTCATGTAGTCCATGACTTCCAAATGCTCAACCCAGTACATATCTGTTGTTTGAAGTATCACCTTTCTCAAAGCATCTATATAACCAGCATCTGCTTTTTCCATTTTTTCTTCCACAAACTTTCTTTCATCTTCTGTCGCAGTTGCAAGTATTTCTGTTATATATGACTTTATGTTATCCAGATGACCAAGAAGTATCTCTCTTCTTCGTCCATACATTATTTTTCTTTGAAAGTTCAAAACATCGTCGAACTCCAAAACATGTTTTCTCGCATCAAAGTTAAATCCTTCTATTTTTTCTTGTGCGCTCTCAAGAGACCTTGTGATAAGTCTATTTTCAATAGGTTCATCCTCCTTTATACCGAGCTTACCCATCATATTTTTTATATTGTCTCCTCCAAAAACTCGCATCAAATGATCATCAAGCGAAACAAAAAACTGAGTCTCTCCAGGGTCTCCCTGTCGTCCAGATCGTCCTCGCAACTGATTGTCGATTCTCCGAGCATCATGTCTCTCAGTTCCCAAAACGAACAAACCTCCTGCAGACTTTACTTCCTCATACATCTCAGGACTTCCAGGATTCCCACCAAGTTTTACATCCACTCCTCTACCCGCCATGTTAGTTGCAATAGTCACAGCACCTTTGCGTCCAGCTTGAGCAATTATTTCCCCTTCTCTTCCGTGGTTTTTTGCGTTCAATATCTCGTGAGGAATACCCTCGGCTTTCAAAAACTCAGAAAGCATTTCATTTTTCTCAATAGAAACTGTACCAACCAAAACTGGTTGACCCTTATCATGTTTAACTTTTATAGCCTTACTTATTGCTTTGAATTTACCTATCTCTGTTTGGAATATCAAATCATTGTGGTCTATTCTTGATATAGGTTTATTTGTTGGGACTGAAACAACATTTAGTCCGTATACTTTATAAAACTCTTCTGACGATGTTTTTGCTGTACCAGTCATTCCACATAGTTTTTTATATAGTCTAAAATAGTTTTGGAAAGTAACAGAAGCAAAAGTTTTTGACTCTTTTTGTATCTCCACATGTTCCTTTGCCTCTATAGCCTGGTGCAGACCTTCTGACCATCGTCGTCCAGGTTGGAGTCTTCCAGTAAATTCATCTACGATAACTATCTCGTTATCTTTTACAACATAATCTTTATCTTTACTAAAAAGTGAAGTGGCTCTAACAGCCGTCTCAAGATGATGAACATATTTTATACCCTTCTCTGTATATATATTGTCTACACCCAAAAGCTCCTCCGCCTTACTAATACCAGAATCTGTCAGAGCTATTGTTCTAAATTTTTCATCAACAGTATAGTGCTCGCCTTTTTCAAGCTTTGTAGCAATATCTGCAAACTTTGTATACAAATCATCAGAGTCTCCTGATGGAGCAGAAATAATAAGAGGAGTTCTTGCTTCATCAATAAGTATAGAGTCGATCTCATCCACAACAGCAAAGTTAGGTTCTCGCTGTCTCAGTTTTGATTCTTCATATTCTATGTTGTCTCTCAAATAATCAAAACCGAACTCGTTGTTTGTTCCATAAGTAATGTCTGCATGATAGGCTTCTCGTCTTGTACATGGTCGCAAAAATTCATTTACAACTTTGAATGAGGCTACTTCATCACGTTCGCTATCTAACTCTTTATGAGTTGAATCATATATGAATGATTGATCATGATTGATAACTCCAACAGAAACTCCAAGAAAATCATAAACCTCTCCCATCCAAACTGCATCTCGTTTTGAAAGATAATCGTTAACTGTTACGACATGAACACCTTTTCCTGTTAGAGAATTTAAATATGCTGGCAAAGTTGCAACTAAAGTTTTACCTTCACCCGTTCTCATTTCAGCAATAGATCCACGATGCAAAATAATTCCTCCTAGTAATTGAACGTCAAAGTGTCGTTCATTGTGGCACCTTTTTGATGCTTCTCGTACAACAGCAAATGCCTCTGGTAATATATCCTCCAGTGTCTCCCCCGCTCCAATTCTATTCTTAAATTCAGTAGTTTTATTCCGTAGCTCCGCATCAGACAACGCTGAAATACCGCTCTCTAGAGCGTTTATTTTGGTAACCAAAGGCTGTATTTCCTTTAAAACCTTTGATGCCTCGTCTCCAAATATAGATGTTAATAATGACATAACAGGCAAAATTATAGCATAAAATGCAAAAAACTCACACCCTGAGGTATGAGTTTTTTGTCTTCATTTAAATGAAGGGCGTAGACTAAGCTCGCTTCTTAGCTGACTTCTTCTTTGCTGCCTTCTTTGCTTTCTTTTTTGCTGCCATGATATTTTGTTGTGAGCGACCCGGCTAAGGATCACCGCACAGAAATTATTTTTTTAAAGTTGAATGATAATAAATTTATTTCACTCTTCCGACCTACAATAATTATATATCAACAAAAAATAAAAAAAGTTTTTTTGAAAAAAAATTGTGGATAACTTTTTTATTTTTAAAAAATTTTTTTTATTTTTTTAAATAAATTATTTTAAAAAAAATTTATAATTTTAAATTTAACAAAAACAATTTCTGTAAACAAAAAACTCCAGACTAATCTGGAGTTTTTTGTTTACTTAGTTTGCTTGAATTTGTTTTATGTAAGTCTCACCTTGTACTTTGAATGACGGGTCGTCCTTTATCATCTGGCTGATTATATTTATTGCTGTTTGTTTCTGACCGACTGACATGTATGCTGAGGCCAAAGATAATTTGTACTGTGCATTCTTTGGATCTTTTTGTATTCTTGCCTGCAGTATGGCGATAACACTGTTATAGTCACCAGTAGCAGCATATGACTGAAGGAATCTGTTATCCATCAGAACTGTATCCTCCCCTATTTTCTTAAACATATCTGCGAGTACTGCATTGTTCTTTGTGTATATCGCAGCAACTGCGTACATTATTTGCGCCTCTTTTGAAGTAGTTGCTAACTCATACGAGATCTTCATTTGAGCAAACATTTTTGCCAAGTCCCCTTTGCCTAAATATGATGACCCCAACTCTGCATATATTGTTTGCTTCTTAGGTGACTCTTTAACTGCTAGTTCAAGATTTTTTATTGCATCATCATATCTACCAAATCTATTGTAGAAACTACCAGCAAAAACTAGGTATCTAGCATCATGAGGAGTTTGCTTCAGCTTTTCTTCAATTTTCTCTTTTGCAAGATTGTAAAACTGTGTTTTTACATTATCTGGTACTCCTGTTGCATCCTTTACTTGTGAAGCAATCTGTACGAGTTGTTCTGTTGCTTCAGTATTCCCAAAAGAGTTGTAAGCAAAGACTTGTTTAAACAATGCTAGATTTTTATCGATTGATCCTTGAGCAGACATTGCCTTTATCAGTGTTTGGTTTGCTAAAATGGCTGGCACGTTAACAAAATAAACTGAAACTACAGTAACAATCAAAACAATTGGCGCAACTATGTAATACACAACATCCTGTGAAAATGTTTTTGTGTAAAATCCGGTTTGTGGCACAGTTGTATTTTGGTTTGAATTTATAGAATGAATGAAACCAAGAAGAGAGAAAAACATTACGTAACTGATAAGGTTATCAAACACAAATATGTTATGGAAAACATATGCAGCAACGAGACCTGTCAGAATAGCTTTTTCAGACAATTTTAGAACACTTCCCTTTCTCCAAATGTAATACAGGAGCGCAGCATACAGAGCTAGGTACGATAGAAGTCCAACAAGTCCTCCCGCTATTAGCCAATCTAGAAATATGTCGTGTGTCCTGTCGAACCACTGTTCTTGACCATACATTCGTGGATCATAGTATTTATTGAAAACATAGTTAAAGTTTTCTTGACCCCAACCTAGTACTGGGTGCTCAACAAATCCCTTGATGGCCATTGGCCAAACAAAGTAGCGGCCTTGAGTTTTTATTTCATTTATTCCCAAAGAAGAGAATCTTCCGAGAACCTGGTTATTCTTCGCGAAATCAGTATTTTTTATTGATATAAATCCAACAATCACAATAGCTATTGCCCCCAAAATTCCATAAGCAAGTTTTCTAACCCACGCATTATCTTTTTCCTTTATTGCTACAATAATACCCGTGAGCACTAAACCTCCTATCAGACCAAGTATTGCTCCTCTTGTTGCTGTAAAATAAAGAACTATTATGTTTACGATACCGACTACCGCATAACTCCACCTCTGCCATTTAGCTTTTGAATAATCAATCATGAAATACAGACACAAGAAAATAGTGAAAACCAAATAAATTGCTAAATAACTTGCATTTCCAAATGTTCCATCAACTCTAGTGCTACCCTGATTTATAGTTATCTTTCCAGCAGCCTGCAACAACCCATATATAGACATCATTGCACTTGCACCTATATATACATTCAAATACTGCACCCACTTTGCCTTTGTGTTAAACATTGATGACACGACAATATAATACAAAGCAAGATGTGCAATTAGCACAAATCCCTCCATTCTCTCGTAGTTACTCCAAAGACTCTTGTAGACGCTCACACCAAAAAGATCGGCCAGTAAAACAGCACCGGTGAAAAAAAGTACAGACTTAGTTATCCACGACATTCTAGGTCGGTATTGAGAATCCATAAAAGCGAGAACAACAAATAATCCAAATATTATTTCCGTGATTATTCTAAATGTAAAACCTTTTCCTGAAATAAACGGAAAAAACATCGCCGAAGGAACAATAAAAGGGATAAAAGGAATAATAAATAAACCACCCAAAACCACATATTTGATAATATTTTTTGTTGTTTGCATGGTCAGAAGTATATCAAATAGCCATTTTAACTGCTAGTAATAGAGCTCTAAATGCAGTAGTATTACCGCTATGAAAGGAGTAAAAACAAAAGCTGTCCAATTTTTAAAATACACAGAGAAATACACAAAAACTGATATGCTTTATGTTGCCCAAGGAGGTTTTTGGCTCGGAATTGGTCAGGTTGTGGCATCAGGTTCTGCATTTCTAATGTCTGTTGCTTTTGCAAACCTTATTTCCCCTGAATCATATGGATTATATAAATTTGTATTATCAATAAACTCACTATTAATAATCACCACGCTTTCAGGTATGGACTCAGCAGTAACACAAGCTGTTTCCAGGGGTTATGAAGGAACAATGGATTTGGGTTTTAAAGAAAAAATGAAATGGGGTGTTCTTGGTTCTTTTATTTCACTTGGAATCGCAATTTATTATTTCACACAAGGAAACTATGTACTGACACTATGTTTTGGAGTTATTTCTATTTTCGTACCATTCACAGAGAGTTCAGATATATACAATTCACTCTTATGGGGGAAAAAATTATTTAGTGTTCAAGCGAAGTATAATGTAATAAACACAATCATAGTTTTATTATCAACAACCACAGCCCTTTTCTTAACTAAAAACATATATATCGTACTTGCTGTATATTTATTAGCTTCGACTATTCCAAATTTTTTCTTTATAACAAAAACTAGAAGTAAGTACATGGAAAATATTAATATTGATGGCGAATCAATACAATACGGAAAACACCTAAGTCTCATAGGTATCCTTAGTTTAGTTTCTTCACAAATAGATAAAATACTCGTCTTTCATTACATTGGCGCAGCAAATTTAGCAATATACTCTATTGCTATCGCGCCAACAGATCAGATTAAGGGCCTCTTAAAAAATCTAAATTCGTTGGCGATGCCTAGATTTTCACAACGCAGTAGTGATGAGATTAAAGAAAATATTTGGCATAAAGTAAAGCTACTTACACTAGTAATTTCACTAATAGTCATAGGTTACATAGTTCTATTACCATTTATATTTAAAATATTCTTTCCGAAATATTTATCATCAGTAATATATTCACAAGTACTTTCTTTATCCCTAATACCTGTAGTAATTGCTGGATTCTTATACACTGTTCTTGAGTCAAAAAAAGACGAAAAAGGTATATATAAATACAACTTATATGGAAATATTTTTAGTTTAGTTATTCTAGGACCTTCTATTTACTTCTTTGGCATCAGTGGAGCTATTGCCTCAAGAATAATAAGTAGAGTATTTTATTTTGGCTTGGCAAGCAGACTAATAAACAAGATAAACTAAATTTTATATATATAAATATTTCTACCCAAACGGCCTATATTGTAAAAAGATAAATCAAAATAGTTACCTATATTATAATCTACAGAATGATAATACTCAGAATTATTTGTAAAAGAAGTCACAAATAAATAGTCCTTTGAAGTGGTGGCATGATCATATATATAGTATGCATTTTTCACTATTTTCTCGTAGGGATGACTTATACTATCGATAACCAGAGGCTTAAATTCTTTATTCAAATCCAAGCTTATTATATATTTACATTTGCTAGAACAAAAACTATCTTGAGTCAGAAGCGAAGATTGCTTATTCTTTACCAACTGCAATTCTGTAACATTATTAAATATAACTGCATCTCTTGTTGATAGATTATTATTTACCCATTTATATGCCTGGTTATAGGTAGTTGGTACAGATAAAAAATATAGAAGAAAAATATAATTTAAAACCGAGAAAGCTCCGATTAACCCCCCCAGTTTATTAAATTTTAAATTCATCGAGGACAAGATAAATATCAAGAAAAATCCAATTGGAAAAAGATATCTGAGAGATGATCTAAGATCTGAAGTCCAGTTGGCCACAAAGGCGATAATTGATATATAAACCACAAAATATATCATGGATATATAAAATAGTTTTTTATTTCTAATTTTATTTTTAATTGCAAACAATAAAACAAGTACAGTGGGGAGAAAGAGCGCTATTGTTTTTTCAACATAAACAAATAAAGAACCAAGGAAACTTAGGTTACTTGTATTTTCGATATTTAGTGGATGGTACTCTGTAAATATGCTAAGTATCTGGTTTTTTATTCCTTCAAAGTTAAACAATGTTAATAAAATATAAACTACCAAACCGACAAAAACGTACTTTATTATTTTAAATATAGTTTTTTTATCATTCCTATATACAAACAAAAGTATAGGGATGTTTACTAATGAGTAAAAGTTCAGCGGTAAATTACATAATGCTAAAAAGGCAAATAATATTGTTAAAAATATATTTTTCGCCTTATTTTCTTCAGAAATTTGATTGATGGACTCATTTAAATAATAGAAAGATATAACAACCAACAGCACGCTCATAACCCACATTTTGCCTGTATGAAGTATTGTTCCAGTTATAATGTTAGTAAAAAGCAATACTAAAAGTAACAGTCTTGTTTTAACTTCTTCTATTTCCCTTTTTAATAATTTATTTACAAAATATAATAAAACAACTGACAATATGGAGCTCATAAACCGGAGAGTTAGATATGCGAACTCGGGCTTCTGTATTAGAAAAAGTTTCAAACCCAAAACACTAAATCCTGAAAATAAAAAATATATAGGAAGAGTTATCAAAATAAAAACATAGTTGCACAAATAAGTGATTGTCCCGTAAGGAACATCGTTGGCCAAGGGTATTATAGTGTGATGTTCAAGCGCTCTAAAAACTCCCCCGACATAATACATTTCATCATTTACAACGTTTAACATCGGGAATGCATGCCAAATCCCAATAAAAAAACTTAATCCGATTAGAAACAAGGTGATATTTTCTACGCTAAAATTAACTTTTTTCATTATTTCTTTTTAGCAATCATAAAAAAGTTATCTCGAAGATTTATTGGGACGCTTATACTGGAAAGTAATTTATTTGACCTAACCAAAAATATTCTAAATCCTTGCCATTTGTATAACATTTTCAATATATATTGTAATGTAAATTTCTTTCCTATCTTTGTGTCTATTTTTACTTCATAGCCAACATCTTCCAAATACATTGATAGATTCTGTGGTGAAAAATAGTTTATATGCTCCGGAGGCATTATAAGTTGCCATCTTTTACCTAAAACTTTTGCCCATAAACTTTCTGCATCAGGTGTGTTTATTATTATTAAACCACCCGGTCTCACTATCCTTGAAACTTCTTGTATCAGTTTTTTAGGATCAGGAACGTGCTCTAAAACATCAAACATTGTAATAACATCAAAACTCTCCCCTTCAAAATTTGTATTGAGCAAATCACCTGTCACTATATCTAAACCATTTTCTCTACCTTTTTTAGCAGCAAAATCTGAGAGCTCTACCCCAACAACGCTGAAACCTCTTTTCTTTGCGATAGACATAAAAAAACCTGTCGCAGCTCCAATATCCAGCAACTTTCCACCGCTTACGCCCAAATTGTTTATAAGATCAATATAATAATTAAAAGCTGAAATCATTGGCTCCTTATCTGCATCATAATCAACATATCCAAATCCTCTTTCTGCTCCAGAAAAATAGTTGTCATCATAAACATCTATAAGTTTTGGAACTGGAAAAACAAAAAGCAGTTTACAGTTTTTACATTTATATAAATTAAAACCTTTTTTTTCACAAAAAAAGTCAGCATCAGCACTTCCACAAAGACTACATATTATTTTTTCTTCAAATTTTTCCATAACATTTTCCACGGCGCCATTATACCCTCACTAATTATATTATTTGATATCTTTGACTCTCCACCCAACCTATTTTCAAAAATTATTGGTGTTTCAGTTATTGTAGCACCAGCTTTATATAGTGCGTACTTTAGTTCCATGATAAATGCATAACCAGACGAACTAACACTATCAAGGTCAATCATTTTTAAATACTCAACATTTATACAATTATAACCACCAGTCATATCTTTTAGTGGCATCCAAGTTACAGTCCTGGCATACAAATTACCAAAGAAACTTAGCATTTTTCTCCAAGCCTCCCACCCGACCGTCATACCCCCTTTTGTATACCTAGATCCAACCACTAAATCGTATTTTTGACTTAACTCCATCATTTTACCCAAATAGGCTGGATTATGCGACATATCAGCGTCCATCATAAAAACATGGGATATATCATGGTCTGCCATAATAGCCCTAAATCCGTGCGTATAGGCCCTTCCAAGGCCCTCCTTACCCTGCCTTTTAAGTAGCGACAGCCTAGGGTATTTTAGGGTCAAATTTTCAACTATTTTACCTGTTCCGTCTGGTGAGTTGTCGTCTATCACCTTTAGATAAATGCCGCTGTATTGGTCCATTATTCTTGAGGCGATTTTCTCAATATTTTCTGCCTCATTATAGGTCGGCATCAAAATGACATACTTGTTCATAGTTGTGGTTATAGTGATTTAGTCTAACTTCTTTCTAACGACAACACAACACGAAACGCCAAATGGAAATGAAATGAAATTTAGAAAAAATCTTTCTAAATTAAAAATATAATAAAATATCATATTTAAAAAGGATCCGCCCATAGTGTTCTCGTCTTGAATATTTATTTTAAATATTCTTGATAAAATCCTAGTCAAAGCGATTGGCACAAAAAGAAATGTATTAAAATATGTTCTTTTTAAAATAGTAAAATCTGATGAAAATAAATCAGATATCTGCCCCAACCTATACCTTCTGTAGTGCTCACTCCTAATATCAGTTACACCCCACAACGACATGAACGCTGGCACAAACGCAATAAAAACTCCCCCGGGTTTTAACACCCTCAGTACTTCATCTACACCTCTTTTGTCATCTGGTATATGCTCTAGCACATCTAAAGCTAGTACTAAATCAAATTTATTTGAACTAAATGGAAGTGACTCTATGCCTGAAACTTGAACTGAGTCTATATTACGACTTTTACAAAAATCGACTGCGGTTTGTGAAAAATCAACACCATCTACGTGTCCATAAACCCCTAGTTCTTTCATGAGTGCGCCACCACCACAACCAACATCAAGCATATCTAGTGACGAATCTTTTTTAACATATTTGTTTATTAGATCGTGTATAAATTTTCGTCTCACCTTATACCACCAGTGGTTTAGTTCGACGTTATACATAGATTCGTAGTGAACTTGTTTCATATAATTTCTATACTATATCATCCATTTTTCCCACCACATAACAAAAACGAAAAGCGTCCATATTTTCTTTCTATTATCTTTTTTACCGTTATAGTGATCATCCAACATATTTCTAATATACTTGTAGTTAAACAACCCCATTCTATTTATGCTGGCTTCACTCAAATGAGACTCTATAGTATCCTTCAAATCATATTTTATCCACTCTCCTATTGGCATACCAAATCCTTTTTTCTTGCGATAAATAATATCATTTGGTAACTTACCTTCCATTAATTTCTTTAAAATAAATTTTCTGGTTAAACCTTTTAACTTAAAATCAGTTGGCATATGGTTCGCCTGATCCACCACTCTAGTATCTAAAAATGGAGCTCGAACCTCAAGAGAATTCATCATGCTTGCTCTGTCCACCTTTACTAAAACATCATCCATCATGTAAAGCCGTTCACTTTCCAATATCAAATTATCAAAACCATCTTTTGAATCTGATTTTGAAAAATATGTATCTATATCTTCATACTCGTTTTTATCTTTTATTTTATTCCATATTTCAGGTTGAATTAAACAAGATTTCTCTATGTGATCAAAAGACCCCATCCATCTTTGGTTTCTATATCTTTCATCTCCTTCGAACCCTGAAACAAATTTCTTCACTTTAAAATCAAAACTCATGTTTACATGCGAAGTCGGCAAAAGATTAACAATAGGTATAATAAATTTTGTTCTGATAAATTTGGGTACATAACCATATAAACTTGAAAACTTATGTGCTAGCACAGGGTCATAACCGCAAAAAAGCTCGTCTCCACCATCACCACCCAATGCCACAGTTACTGATTCCCTAGCGAACTCTGAAAGCAAATAAGTAGGAACGATGGACGGGTCGGACATTGGCTCATCAAGTAAATCCCCAATTTTAGGGACTATATCCAAACAATCTTTTATTGAAAGAATTTTTTCATGATGCTCAGTACCCAAGTAGTCTGCAACTTTTCTCGCATACTTTGATTCATCAAAAGATTCTTCTTTAAAACCAATTGAGAATGTTTTTATTTTGTTACTACTTGATTTTGAGGCATAATAAGCGACCAAACTACTATCTATACCACCAGATAAAAATACACCGATGGGCACGTCAGAAACCAACCTATCTTTAACTGAATTCGCCAGGTTGTTATCGAGATCAGTCACATTACTTTCAAAAGACTGTTTCTTTGGTAAAAATGTAGGTTTCCAAAAAAATTTTTTATTCACAGATTTGCCATCATAAACCAGATATGTTCCTGGTTCAAGTTTATATGCATCCTTGAAAATTGAGTGTGGTGTTGGCACATATTCATAACTTAAATACTTATTTAAGGATTCTAGATTTATTTCTTTTTTAAATAACGGGTGTTGTATCAAGGACTTCAATTCTGAACCAAATAAAAAAACTTCATTGTTCTTTGACCAATATAGTGGTTTCTTACCCATTCTATCTCTAGCTAAAAAAAGTTTGTTCCTTTTTAAATCAAATAAAGCAATAGCGAACATGCCAGAGAGATGTGAAAAAACTTGTTCACCCATTTCTTCGTATAAATGAACTATTATCTCGGTATCACTCTTTCCAATAAACACATGCCTATTTTTTAATTTTTTCTCAAGTTCTTTATAGTTGTATATTTCACCATTGAAAACGATACAAATACTTTTATCCTCATTAAACATGGGTTGATGGCCAGAAGGTGAAATATCGATAATAGAAAGCCTTCTATGTGCCAAACCAACTTCGCCTTGAACAAAAACGCCCTTATCGTCTGGACCACGATAAGACAATGAATCAATCATTTTATTCAAAATGGCTTCATCTCCCTTGCCCCAGTATCCAGATATACCACACATAGATTAGAAGTTAATCAGCTCTTTTACTTTATAAGGTGTCGCATCCTGTGACTCATAATATATTCTCATAAGCATCTCTGCTATAACACCCATAGCAACAAGTACAACACCAACAATAATAAACAGAGCAGAAAAAACAGGTAGGGGTGTCTCTACAAAATCTCTTGAATGAACTACTTTCAAAAATACAGACAGCACTCCAGCCAATAAACCTAGAAATAGGGAGATGAAACCGATACCACCAAAAAAATGCATTGGTTTATTCATGTATTTTGAAAGAAACTTAACTACAATTAAATCCATAAGAACATAAAAAGTCCTCGCAATACCATAGTTTGCTTTTCCGTGTATTCGAGGTCTATGGTTTACTACTATCTCGGTTATCTTCCCTCCATGCCATGCAGTATATGCAGGAATAAAACGGTGCATTTCGCCGTAAAGCATAATGTCTTTAATGAGTTCACTTTTGTAAGCCTTCATAGAACATCCATAGTCGTGAACTTTTACTCCAGTTATATAACGTATTAGTTTATTAGCTATAACTGATGGAATCTTCCTGCTAAAAGTAAAATCTTTTCTATCCTTTCTCCATCCAGATACAACATCAAAACCCTCATCAATTTTACTTAGAAATTTTGGAATATCTTGTGGATCATTTTGTAAATCAGAATCCATTGGGATGATAACATCACCAGAGGAGGCTTTTATACCCGCGGACATAGAGGCTGTCTGACCAGAATTAAACTTAAAATTAATTATCTTTAGTTTTTTATCTTTTTGGGCAATCTCTTTGAGTACTTTAAAACTACTGTCTTTTGAACCATCGTTAACACAAATAATCTCATATTCATTAGAAATTTTTCTGAAAACTTCAGTAATTTCATTATAGAGAATAGGGATATTCTTCTCCTCGTTATAGATAGGTAATACTATTGATACTTTCATGGTCTTTTGAATTTATCTTATACCAACACACACCCTTAGTCTACTTTATAAATATCTGCAGTTTCTAGATCAGCGACTTTGTGTATAGTTTTAATTTTAGATATTTTTTTAGCAGCTTCGGCATAATATTCATAACTTTTGTCTACCACTATATAGTCCATCTCATATTTATGAAGTACTGAATTTATTTCAGCACTACGGATATCTTGATTTAGTTTTAATATCTCTAAAACAGAGCTGTTTGGGACCATTGATCCTTGTGCCAACTCAGCTCCAAATAACTTTGATAGTATTTTATTTTTATTCTGATGAAAAAAATATGAGTCCACGTATCTATTCCACCATATATCTTTCTGGTTTTTTACAACATAGTCCTTGTCAATTTCTGGGACAAAATAATTTTGAATTAACCATCTATTATAAACCTCTAGATCATTTATGAGATACAAGGCTCCGTACCGGTTATAAAAAACTTTATTTTTTGTATAAATAATAATCATTGAATTTAAATCCTCTCCCAAAACATTTACTACAGAATTTTCAGGAGTATTTTTATTTAGCCAGTCAAAAACGTACTTTTCTTTTTGCAGGTTAATAAGTGAATCTCGAGATGGCACTTTCGGAACCAGAACAGTAAATTCCCTACTCTGTCTAACTACTAGGATCATAGCCACAATTAAAATAAGTGAATATACGATTATTTTCTTTGTTCGATTAACAGAATCGATACTATGCTTTATAGATATTGCCATTGATGAAATGACAAAAAGAATTGTAACCACCAGATAGTGACTCGGAAATTGCAAAGCCTGGCCTGTAATTATATTTTGCCAATTTAATATAAAAATGCTCAACGCGAATATAAACCCCAAAAACCACTGTTTATTTTCATTGAAAAGTTTTTTCGAAATCAATAACAATAGAACTGATATTATCCCTAGTATTATATTTGAATAACTGCCGGGCCAATGAGAATGGATCATTCCGAATCTTGTTGATACATCCAGATAGGCCGCCAACCTACCAGCTCTTAGCAAGAAAAAGCCATATATAAATGCAAATGGAGCAAAAGCAATAATAAAATATAATGACTCGTAAATCGTGCCTAAAATATTTTTATCCTTAAATAACTTATACAAAATAACTAATCCGTATACGACGACAAGAGTAGTAAAATAGTATGGTGAAATAAACAAACATACACCAGATAAAAATCCCACTAAAATATTATTAATTTTTATACTATATATTCCTTCACGGTTGTTATAAATATCAAAAATAGTAATCAACCCGACCAGCAAAAAAATAAAGTTTAACTGTGGGCTTATCGGCCTTCCAAAGGTTTGGTAAAAAAGAAAAAAGAAAAAAGAAGTAAAAATAACTGACCATAATTTATGGTCATAAATTCTATAAAAAAATATATACGATAGTAAAAAGAAAATTGAAACAATAAAAATACTACTTAAAATAAGTGTAAACGAGACGGACAAACCAGTGCAATATGCAACTGACGCAATAATCCACTCTGACAATGGAGGTTGTATGAAAATATCATCCTGATGCTCCTTTATATATGGATTACCTAATATTAACCGACCGTTTAAAACCTCTTTAATTCTAGAAGCATAATGTGCCTCATCCTCAATAAAGACTGGATATATTCCTTTAAAATCATCTTTTACAATGAATTGTGAGACTAAACGCGGAGAAATTATTGCTAAAGAAAAAATTATAGAAATAATGATGGCGAGATAATGATGGCTAATTTTTTTTAAAAAATTACTTATCATTTTTAATATATAAATTTGCCTTTATCAAATCTTGTATTTTTTTTGACCTATTTGACCAGTCATATGGCAGAACATCGATTTTTGCTTTGTTTGAAATAGATTCGGCCAAAATCTTGTCTGACAGCACTTTTCTGATTGCCAGCTCAAAAGATACAGGATCATCTGGAGTTGCGAATACTGAATTTGTTTCATCCAAGACTTCCCTAAGAGAAGGCAAGTCAGATGCAACCACAGGTCTACCAGAAGCCATGTATTCTAACAACTTAAGTGGTGATGTATATTCAGAAGATATTTTAGTAAATTTTGAATTTGGAACAACCAAAACATCGCTAGCTTTTAAGTACATGGCTACTATAGATCTATCTGTATATGGAACAACGACTATATTATCTTTTCCATCTGCCTCCATCCTAAATTTTGAAAATTCTGGTTCCACCCCGCCAACAAATACAAAAATCACATCATTCATTTTTTTTGCAACTTCTAGCAATGTATTGACACCTTTCCATTTATAAAAGTGTCCTGTATATACAACAATATTTTTATCTAAAGGTAATGCAAGATTACTCCTTGCATCCATCTTATCCACGTCACTGCTAAATGCGCCTATATCTACCCCACTTGGAACTACGTGGATTTTTGCCTCATCTACACCAAGTTCAACTAGAGATTTTTTTATATACTTATTTAAAACAAAAAACATCTTTGGTTTTTTTATAATAAAACGAAAGATAAATTTATTTTTAGGAATATCATGCACTTCTAAACAGATAAAACTATTTTTGGAAAAAACTAATGGAACAAGAAAATCTCTTGTGTAAACGACATCGTCTTTCATTGATTTCCTCTTAAGCATTAAACTTAAAAGAAATGTGCAAATATCAATCCAATAAAATAATTTTCCAAAACTTAGTGACTTACCTAAAAAATCGGTTCCTGGCACCTTCTCAATTTTAAAGATATTTTGAACTTTATAGAAACCAAATGGGTCACCTATTTTATCAGAATCACTCCTGTTTGGAACATAAAGTGTTACTTTGGCCCCTACGCTAGAAAAACCCTCACACATTTTCATTACAGCATAACCGGCAGCCCTGGATGTTGGGATCCTAACATTTGTTATATATGTAATATTCATACTTATACTTATTTTACATAAACACCCTCTCCAACTGA
>CAZSFU010000003.1:30667-34738 GCA_964606205.1 uncultured Candidatus Saccharibacteria bacterium
ATAGCTTTCCATACCCAAAAATCATTTCCATCGATATCAATAGACAAAAGATCAAAGTCTTTCGGGACATTGAGTTCAGAAAAAAGAGGCTCTATATTTTCTGCGGTTATAAAGGAGTTTTTCACACCCAACTGTTTATTACCGATATAAAATTCAAAATTCTTTTGTATTTGTTTGTAAAAAGAATCACTACCTTCTATCCATCTTCCACTCCAGCCAGAGTATAGTAATGAAGCTGTACAGTTCTCCAACCCATTACTTACACCAAACTCGACAAAAAATTTATTTGTTGTGCCTATTCTTTTAAATATTTCTGAAATAACACCGTCTTCTCCAGACTGAGAAAAGACATTATATTCGTACATGTTTAACCTCTTTGGATCAGAATATTTTGGATTTTCTAAAACATTTTTTTGAAAATAATCCTCGACCGCAATCTCTTTCAAAAAAGTAACCTCCCTAGATAACTGACCTATTCCCAACTTTTCCTTTATATGGAAAAAAATTTTTTCAATAAATGATTTCATAAATTATATGTGTTTTAAAAACTGTTGTGAGTGAGTCATTGGATTCTCGTACTTTGAAATATCTGCATCAACCATCATCTTTACCAGCTCTTTAAAGGAAGTTTTAGCTTTCCAACCTAGATTATTTTTTGCTTTTGTGGGATCTCCGAGCAAATAATTTACGTCAACTGGACGCATAAATTTCTTATCGGATTTTACATAATCTTTGTAGTCTAGACCCACCTCTGAAAACGCAGCTTCACAAAACTCTCTGATTGAGTGACTCTCCCCAGTTGCAATAACATAATCATCAGCTTTGTCCTGCTGAAGCATCATCCACATAGCTTCAACGTAGTCACCAGCAAAACCCCAGTCTCTTTTTGCATCCAAGTTACCCAAAACAAGTTCCTTGTTGTAACCCATCTTTATTCTCGCCACTCCATCAGTAATTTTCTTTGTAACAAACTCTATTCCTCGTATTGGCGACTCGTGGTTAAACAATATTCCTGAACACGCAAAAAGATTATAACCCTCTCTGTAGTTTTTAGTAACCCAATAACCATATAGTTTTGCTGCAGCATAAGGGCTTGCTGGTTCAAATGGGGTTAATTCACTTTGTGGTTGTGGAGCGTTACCAAACATCTCAGAAGTAGCAGCTTGATAGAACTTTATTTTTGGGTTAATAAAACGAATTGCATCCAATATTCTAGTGACCCCAAGTCCAGAAATTTCGCCAGTTGCTATAGCTTCATCAAAAGAAACTCCAACGAAACTTTGTGCAGCCAAGTTGTATATTTCATCTGGTTCACATTTTTTTATTGCAGACATGATAGACGTCTGATCCAAAAGATCTATAGGAACTAACTCAATATCCTTTTTCACATCGAGGTAATGCAATCTCCAAAAGTTTCTTGTACTAGATCTTCTGTATCCACCAAAAACTTTATAACCCTTACTGACTAAAAACTTTGCTAGATATGCCCCGTCCTGTCCCGTAATACCCGTGATTAATGCCCTTTTCATTTTATTTATAATTACTAATTACCTTTTTAAATATTTCTAATTTACCTTTTGCTGTAAAATCAATATCAATCTTTCTTGCCCATTCTGAACTCTTTTTACCCATTTCTAATCTAGTCTCAAGTGGTAATTGTGACATTTTAAGCATAGCTTTTGAAAGCGCCTCAATATCATCTATTGGAGCTATGAAACCATTTTCACCTTCTTTAACTATCTCAAACATCTCTCTATTGGCATAAATCACAACAGGATTTCCCATAGCCATACCCTCCAAAATCGCCATAGTAAGCCCACATGCACGTGGGGTATTTTCTAAATCAGAAAAGGCATCCAAAGACTTTAATACTCTACCCAAATCAAGCTCAGATAGTCGTCCAAAAAAATGGATTCTGTCTTCTACGCCCTGCTCTTTTGCAAGATTTATCCATTTTGTTCTATCGCCTGAACCCCCACATATAACAGCTCCTATATTGTGACCCTGCTTTGCAAGTTTTGAGATAGCCATTATCAAATGATCATGACCCTTTCTGGCCTCAAAGGCACCGACATTTCCAATAAGAAACTGGTCTTTTGGAAGATTCATTATATCCCTTAGTTCAGATTTATTGTCTGAAATATCAAGTTTCAAAATACCATAGTCACTACCGTCATAAACAAAATCTATTTTTTCTTTTGGGGCATACATTAACGGCCCCCGGCAACAATACGGTCCGGGTGCAATAATATAGTCTGATAATTTTAAAAATTCCAACCAATATTTTCTTCTTTCTATTTCGTTTAGATTTTTATTTACACCCATGGATAGATCATGAATCTCGGCATATGTATCAAAAATAACAGGCACTTTATTTCTTCTTGCAACTTTAGCAACCATAAATGTTTTTATGAGTGCGGCCTCTGACAAAATTACATCTGGTTTAAATTTCTTTATTACGCCCTCCATCTGTATGCCATATGCAGGATAAAGCAAAACCTCTGTTGAAAATTTGGGATAAATTCTTATATAACTAAAAAGTAGGGTGAGGTAGAGAAATGGATTTGAAATAATATATTTTAATAAATATACAACTTTTTTTGTTTTAGATGGTTTTGAATCAAACTCAAAAAAATATTCTGCTCCAGCACCTAGTTCGTCAGCATTTTCTGGCCTCCATACAAATGTTAAAGCAACTTCATGGCCAAGTTTTTTCCAAACCCCTGCACACAAAAGCGATAACTTTGGAACACCACCATATGGTGGAGGCATGCTTTCTCCTGTTGTTCCTGTGATTAAAATTTTCATAATTAATTATTTAAAATATTAACAACCTCTTTAACCATATCTGTTACGTATTTCAACTCTTCTTCTGTTATGTCCGTTCCACTTGGTAAATATAGACCATCTTTGGCGTATTTTGAAGCCAGTGGGCATTCATCGCCTCTTACAAGACCTTTCTCAATAAAAATTTTCTGTTCATGGTATGGAACAAAATCCTCTCTGGTTTCAACACCTCTATCCTTCAATAATCTTATAAAATCTGATCTCTTCCCGGACAGTTTATCTTTTAGAACAATATGAAACATCCAAAAAACTGAGAAAGCATAAGGTGCCTCATATGGCAAAATAATACCTTCTACATCTTTTAAATTATTTAAATAGTACTCACCCATAAACCTCTTTAACTCTATTATTTTATCTATCTTTTCAAGTTGTCCTACTCCAATAGCAGCCTGTAGATTTGCCAATCGGTAGTTATAGCCTAGAGACTGGTGCATCAATTTGTGTTCCTTACCAAAAGAAAGTGCTTTTGTATTTCTTATCTTTTCAGCCCACTCATCATTGTTTGTTGTCACCATTCCACCCTCTCCAGTTGTTATGATTTTATTTGCATACATTGAAAAACATCCGATGTCGCCGATACTTCCAACCATTTTTCCCTTATATTTTGCACCATGGGCCTCTGCTGCATCTTCTATCACAAACAAGTTATGTTTTTTTGCAATCTCCAATATAGGATCCATATCAACTGGATGTCCGAAAAGATGTACGACCATAATAGCTTTTGTTTTTGGAGTAATTTTTGATTCAATAAGTTTTGGATCAATATTGTAAGTTTTTTCATCAATATCAATCGGCACAGGTACTACTCTCTCATACATTGGAGCAAAAATACTAGACATCATAGTCAGTGTTGGGACAATGATCTCATCACCTTCTTTCAGACCCAGAGCAATAACTGCCAGGTGCAATGCAGCCGTACCACTACTTACTGCAATAGCATGTTTAACACCAATATATTTTGCAAATTTCTCCTCAAACTCTTTTAAATACCCACCGTAAAAACTAGATATGTTGCCACTTACAATCGCGTCATTAACTCTTGTTTCTTCTTCTTTACCTATTAGAGGCTTTGAAACTGGTACAAACATATAATTTAAAATAGTTTATCCTCGTCAGAAAGTCTGAAAGTGTCATTTTCATAGTTATCACCTTGTCTTGGTCCCAGAGTTGAACTAATCATGACTGAATCTTCTAATGCTTTGTATGCATGCCAAACTGGAAATG
>CAZSFU010000003.1:34838-36577 GCA_964606205.1 uncultured Candidatus Saccharibacteria bacterium
CTCATTGATCCACCATGTATTTCTGACTCTTCTATAGCAAAAACCTCCATATCAAACTTTGCAAAAAAAGGAACTAGCGGTTTAACAGACAAATAAGATAAGTGCTCGTGGTAAATTGTGTCGTATTCCAAATTCTTAACCAAATGTTTAAAATATGGTGATTCAAATATAAAAACTCCATCATCTGTCAAAAGTTCTTTTGACGCCTTCATGACTTCATTCAGATCATCAATATGTGCAAATACATTTGTTCCAACGATAACTTTTACTTTACCTTTTTCTTTTAAAACTTTTGGAACGCTAGACATACCAAAAAAATCACAAATAGTTTTTACACCGTTTTCGTTAGCGATTTTTACAATATTTGGAGCTGGATCAACACCTATAACATCTGCTCCGACATCCCTAAAAGATTCTAGTAGAGTCCCGACATTACTACCGATATCCAGAACCACGTCTCCAACTTTTAGATCCAGTCTTTCTTTTACACTCTCTGCGAAATTGTTCCAATGAATTTTACCTGTCTTTGTAGTAGAAGACTCATATGGGTAATCAAACTGATACAGAATTTTTGGATTAACAACATGTGATAACTGAGAAAGCCCGCATTCATTACATAGCAACACTTTCAAAGGATATCTAACCTCTGGATATTCTAATTCTTCTTTTTTTCTAAACTGATCCGCTGGAGGAGTAAAACCCAAATCTAGGTATTCAACCAAATCTCCACTGTCACACATTCTGCATTTAGTGACTAGACGGTAAAAATCCTTTGTATTTTCAGCTTGAATGTCTTTATATTCATCCATATAGTTTGATATTATAAACTGGATTGTATCAGGTTTTTAGCCCTCCTGCAATCAAAAAACTAGCCAATTTTCTCTACTTTTTTTAGATAAAACCCCTTCAAACCACCGAAAACAAAATCCTGCTTTTCATACAAACCTGACCAAAAACTTTCAAATTCTTTTTTTGTCCTAAGATACCCAGCAAAAGAAACAGGTTCACCTTTAAGACGCCAAAATAACTCTCGTTTTTTTCGATTGAAAACCGACAAAAGAGTCAGAAGCGATGTAGGAATATAAATGATTTTTTCAATACCAGCAGTATACATCATTTCAAAAATACTCCTCCACTCAGTGTCAGTAAAACCAGCATCCAGCCTATACATAAGAAGCGCTGAAGTAGAGTCTGAAACATAGGTATTTTTAACAATACTCCAATCACCATTTATAATATCAAAAGTAACAATACCAGACGCCTCAAGAAAAACTTTCTTTAAAGTATCTATATTTTTTTGAGAATATTCCGAACAATAAATATTCACCTCTGGCATGTGCTTTTTTATTTGAAACTCCAAACCAGCACCGCCAACACCAGTCGAAAATACAGTTTTAATTTTTTCTTTTATTAAAAGTGAAACTATATCTTTTGCTCTAGAAATCAAACCTTTATCTTGTCCATCTTTTACGATTTCCAGCTCAACGGCTTTCAACCATTCATCACGATCGTCAGAAACAGTGTAGTGCGGATGATTTTCTCTTAACTCATCCCAGGACTCTATAGAAACGAGAGCGTTATCTTTTAACATTTCTTTTGAGTCACCGAACATTTGATAGTGCTTAATGGTAAAAGCAAAAGGTATGGAGTTTATATACTTCAATAAATTCTTCATTTTATTTAAATTATCTATACAGAATACAATAAATCAGTATTTTACTCTCTATTGACTTTATATA
>CAZSFU010000004.1:0-34997 GCA_964606205.1 uncultured Candidatus Saccharibacteria bacterium
GAACAAGGTTAGTTATTGTTACTTCAGGATTTTTAATGAATGGTTGTGTCAGTAGAACTGATTCTGGCTCTTCATCTGCCCCAGCTTCATCAGCTTTTAGGAACTTTGGATCCGTAGCTGATGCATGCATAGCTATGTCACGAGCTAAAACTTTGAACTCGTCGTTCTTTGCAACGAAGTCTGTCTCACATAGCAATTCTACCATAACTCCAACTGTACCGGTAGAGTGAACGTATGTTCCAATAAAACCAGCCCCTAGAGTTCTGTCAGCCTTTTTTAGAGCTTGTTCAGCACTTTTAGACAATAGAAGAGCTGTAGCCTTTTCCATATCGCCGCCTGTCTCATCCAAAGCCTTCTTACACTGCATTACTGAAACACCTGTTTTGTCTCGTAGTTCCTTTACGAGTTCTGTTGTTATTTCTGTCATATAAAATTAGATTTAGAATATTAAAAACACCCGTTGTTACAGGTATTAATTATACAGTAGCTGTAGGTTTCTTCAACCCACCAGCCTTGAAAGCTTCTGCTGCTTTTGCAAGGAAAAATTCAATACTTGTCTTTGAAGCGTCGTTTCCAGGTATTGGAAACTCTACTTCGTTTAGGTTGTTATCAGTTCCACAAACAGCGATAGTTGGGATTCCCATGTATTTTGCCTCCTTTACTGCAATAGACTCTCTTTTTGCATCGATAACAAAGATAGCATCTGGAAGTCTCTTCATAACTGAAAGTCCAAAGAAAAACTCTCGTAGCTTGTCGATTTCTCGGTCAATCAAAAGTCTCTCCTTCTTAGTGTATTTTACTAGCTCACCTTTCTCTTTCTGAGAAACTAGAGATTCTAGCTTTTCTACTCTTTTCTTTATTTCAGGAAAGTTAGTCAAAGTTCCTCCGATAAATCGTCCTGCAACGTATGGCATGTTTATAGATTCTGCTACAGATGTAACAGCTCCCTTTGCCTCATTCTTTCCACTGATAAATAGAATGTTCCCGTTCTTTGCGGCTATGCTCTCCACAAAAGCTAGGGCCTTGTCCATTGAATCCTTTGTTTTCTCAAGGTCAAATATCTCGATTTTATTCTTTACTCCGTATATAAAAGGTTTTGTTGAAGGGTGTCGTCTAGACTTGATAAAGCCGAAGTGAGCACCTGCAGAAAATAGAGCGTCTACTACGCCATTTCCGCTATTTGAATTATTTGTATCTGTTTTATTCATTGTTGTTTTAAATCAATCCCTGTTGGGACAGGCAACTATCTGTGCCTTGCGATTCCTAATTTTGTTATTTTTATAATTATCGCAACTTCATGCGTGGGCCAAAATATACCAAAATATTGGCATTTTTGCAATGGGTACTACTAATCTAGTTTATGGAACTTTTTGTAAACGAAAAGGCGCTGGGATTGTATCCCTGCGCCGTTTTTCAAGTCATCAGCCTTTTGTCCTCGACGGACGGGATGCTTAACTCCCTTTAACGTCAGTTACCTAATGAGACTGACGGCACTTGCGGTCTCGCCCTGGCTTATTTATTCACCAGGATCCCCGCTCAAGTTTATGCTTACCTCCCACGCTAGTAGCGCGCTGCGGCCTCGGCGAGGATCTTCTTCGCTCTGGCCCTGGCACGTTCCCAGGTTCTGTGGCATCCATCGTGATGCACCTCCGCCATCACTCGGAGAATCTCATGGAGATCCTCGATGTGACGTGAAGGCACCGCACGATAGAGCCCGTGAGTGACGAGGCCTTGACCTTCCTCCACCGTCCGGCTCTCGAGGATGACGTATCCGTCTTTCATCGTGAGAACGCTGTAAGCGTTCCCCTTCTGATCGATGATAGGATCCGTCAGCCCCAAGAATTTCGCCAACTGCTCGGTGAGCGGGAAGTTGAGCTCATCCAAGTAATTGTAGTTCGGCGCGGGATAGATTGTCCCGCCACCGACGATTTCCACCTGGCGCGAACCCGTGGCGTGGTTGGAAGCCTGCATCATGTTTTTACCCTCCTTAAGGGTGCTGAAACGAACAAGTCGGAGCGAAATTGCCCCAAGAAATGGCTCAAATAAGCACTTTCTTAGGGCAACTTAACTTATAAGTATAATACACTTTTTATTATAAATGTCAAGTATTTTAGAGTATCAAAAAACCTCTGTATTATAGAGGTTTTTTGATAGCTATCTTACTTATTACTCATCCCCATCTTCCCCCACTATCGATGTCCCATCAAAGTTTTCCATTGATTCAATTATTGGCTCAAGTCCACCGGCCAAAATCTTTTCTATATTATGCCAAGACTGCTTTATACGGTGATCTGTAATACGGTCCTGGAGGATGTTATATGTTCGTATCTTTTCTGATCTATCTGCCGTACCCACCTGAGACTTTCTGTCAGCAGAATACTTTGACGCCTCTTCCTCGTCTTTCATCATCTGAAGTTTTGCGGTCAAAATACTCATAGCGGCCTCGCGGTTTTTGAGCTGACTTCGCTGTGATGTAGAGCGCACGTCTATACCCGTTGGTTTGTGAATAATTCTCACGGCAGTTTCCACTTTGTTAACGTTCTGGCCTCCTGCTCCACCTGAACGAGATGTTTCGATTTCAAGATCACTTGGTTTTATTTCAATAGTTGTTTTCTTTCGCAAAGGAAGCACCGCAACTGTCGCTGTCGATGTGTGAACGCGACCCATTTTCTCTGTTGCTGGGATTCTCTGAACTCTGTGAACACCAGTTTCGAAACGTAGCTGTTTGTACACTCCTCTGCCATGTATTTCAAAAGAAGCTTCTTTATATCCTCCTACTGCACTACGAGACTCGTCTATAGGAGCTACTGACCAACCTTGGTTTTCAGCGTATCGAGTGTACATGTGCGCCAAATCCTCTGCGAAAATAGAAGCCTCCTCACCTCCTGCACCCGCACGAACTTCGAGAATTATTTCATTTGGAAACTCTTCTTCTTTTTCTTCTTCGGTCACAATATCTTCCATTTGTTTCATCAAAGCTTCCTTTTGTGACTTTATATTTTCCAAATCTGCATGCGCCAAATCAGCAAGTGATGGGTCACTCTGTATCATCTGGTTCGTCTCCTCCTCCTGCTTTGAAAGTCTCTGGTACTCCTGAGCAAGATATGAGGTCTTTGGGTTTTGTAAAAATTTTTCTAGGTCCATAATCGTTAGTTTAGTATAGCAAAAAAGCGAGTCTTGCTCGCCTTTTTGTTTGGGTATTTATTTAGACTTCTTCGCCTTAGTAGCTGTAGCTTTTGCAACTCGCTGTTTGAATTTCTCTGCTCGTCCAGCTGTATCTAGTGACTTCTCGTTTCCAGTATAGAAAGGGTGAGATGCACTTGAGATTTCAACTCGGTAAACTGGGTATTCTTTACCATCTGCTTTTGCCTTTGCTTTCTCGTTTGAGTTTACTGTTGAAGATATGATAAATTCAGCGCCATTTGAGTTGTCGATAAATAGTACTGGTCTATAGTTTTGTGGATGTATTTCTTTTTTCATTACCGGATTACTCTACCAAAATAGCCTCATTTTGGCAAATTACCAAAACCCCAAACATTCAAAAACCTTTTAAACTGGATGTAGTTCTAGGCGGAAAGGAAAAAATTGAGGAAACGTATTAGATATACGTTGACGAAATTTTAGACTTTCCAACAACGAAATACGCCAGTTTTAAAGGTTTTACCTTCTTGAAACGCCGTACTGTTGGAGATACTCGATATCCGCCTCTATACTATCCCTCAGCTTCATCACACTCTTTCCATATGAACAGCTACTTCCCCCACTACCATAGTACTTACAGGCAGCCCTGATTTCCCCACTATATGTTCCACTAGCACCACCTAGGTCACTCAAATACATAGCTGACGCTGTAAATGCATCCTCGGCGTTCCAAGGGTTTGAGTCACGACCTAGAGCACTTTTTAGTCTATCTTCAAATATCTTCCATGTGGACGGAATAAACTGTGCAGGGCCCATAGCACCACCATATCCAGCAACTCCAGCAATAGGGCAAGATACTACTGTTTTTTCCATGCTGTAACCTAGTCTATTTAATATATCCATAAAAGGAACTGTATCTCTAGGAGCTTTCATTAGATTTGAAAATGTTTTTGTACCTGTTGTGTTTGTTCCAGTTCCCGCGTTTATATCTGTAACGTAGCATTTACCAACATTGGCACCCAGGTTACTTTCCTGTGTGAGCACTGCCAAAACAAAAGCTGGTTCAATAGATGTACCCGTTCTTGATGCCGCACTCTGTGCATAAGCGAGGGCAGTTTCAAACGGAATAGCCGCACCACCTCCAGCAAGTTTGAAAAGTTTTGATCTGATTTCGTTTGCCTTTGCCTGTCTGTCTGCAATAACCTGGGAATAAGTTTTCTCCTGTGTTTTGTTAACACTGATAAGATACTGTTTTTCTTTCTCGTTAACTTCCACCTGCTTCTTTTGTGCCTCAATACTAGCTTTTGTATCCAACTCCTGATCCTTCTTTTTATCCAGCGCTTCTTTCTCTTTTTCTGTTAGATTTTTAGTTTCCCTAATTTGTGAAAATAAGTCTTTTAGTGATCTGTTTATTATCTGAAATGTATCAATATCAGAGAAAAACTCTGATATATTTTCATTACCCAAAACGACTTCTGGGAGTGAAGTCTGATCAATCTGATTTGTCTGGCGTATTAGTTGAGCTAGAGACTCATGTCCGCGATTTATTTTTTCTTCGAGAGCACCTATCTTTTTGACCCTATTTTGAATATCCACACCAAGTTGCGCTATCGCTATATTTTTCTTCTTTATATTTGCCTGAGCTTCTTTTATTTTTGCATTCAGAAGAGCGGCCTCGTTTTGTAGAGATTTAGTGTTTGCCTTTGTATTGTTCAAAATATCCTGCCACTTTGCGATGTCGGCTTCGGTCTGAGCTAGTTCTGCCCGCCATATAGCGTCCTGCTCAGCAGGTGTTATAGCAAAGGCAACTTTAAAATAGCCTAGAAAAGCTAAAAATAAACACAGAGTTAGTATGCCGTACTGGAAAAATGTCCTTTTTGAAAATAAAAATAACCTTGAATACATCGTTTTGATTATACCCTATTATGCCCGTCTAAAAAAGAGCCTTGTGGCTCCTTTTTAGACGAAATATTATCGAAATAGTTACAATTAAGCTTCTGGAGCCTCTTCCTCCTTCTTGCCCTTCTTCTCAACCTCGATAGATGATAGATCAACAGGTGCTGACTCCTCAACCAGTTCCTCTCTAGGTGCTGATGCTGAAGCAACAACCTCTTCTGGGTTCTCAATAAGTTCAACTCCGGATGGTAGTTTTACCTGTGAAGCAAGAATCTGACTTGAAAAATCAACAAGTGATGAAATATCAACATCAATAGAGTGTGGGATACTCTGTGGGTCTGCAGAAATCTTTAGATCGTGTAGAGACTTTACCAAAAGTCCACCAAGATCCTTTACTGCTGGAGAAACTCCAACGAACTCTAGGGGAACTGAAACTTCTACCTTCTTTCCCTTTTCGAATACATAGAAATCAGCATGTCGTGGGATGTCTGTAACAGGATCAACATCAACAGCCTGGATAAGAGTATCAACTGTTCCCTTTTCTGTCTTTATTGAAACCACTCCTGACTCACCTGCTTTTTTCCAAACAGCAATAAAATCCTTTTTCAATATAGAAATAGGTGTAGATTCTGTCTTTTTTCCATAAAAAACAGCTGGCATTTTTGCCTCTTTCTTTAGAGTATCAAGGCTAACTGCCTTGTCTCGTAGTTGTGCATCTAAATTAATCATGATGGCTAGTATATGTGAAAAGTATTAATTAATCAAGTATTTTATTGTCTCGTTCTGGTTTTGTATTTTAAAAAACTCCAATGTATTAATTGGGGTTGTTTGGGCCATTCAGTATACAGAATGGCGAACTCTTAATATTTTCTAGAAGTGTCGCTCCCGGGAACGCTGACGCGACGCAACGATTCGTCCCAAATGGACGTACCGCAGGGCGGGGCTGGTGCCCGGAACGGCGCGGAGGTGACAGACACCACCTTCGCGACGCATCATCTCTTCGAAGGACGTCACGAGGACGTCCGTACGCACCGACGTGAGGTTGCGGACGATCTCACGATCGCTCGCACTACCCCAGTACTGACCGAGGAAAACAACACTCAGTCGAGGGTCTTCAGCCTTGATCTGCTCGACGTATTCCACCACCTTGTAGTGAACTCCGTTCTCGAACCCATGCCGACGCATGTCGGCAACCAACTGAGCGTTCTCGTGTCCAGACTTCTGGACAACCACAACGGGGACGTTCATGTCCACCTCCAGTAATATTTATAACACAAATATAAAAATTAGCAATACTTTAAATTTTTATTAGAGATTATTGAAAAATCGCAGTTTCTTCTCTACCACCTCCTGGACCGCCTTTACTCCTGGTTTTAGGAATTTGTATGGAGCCACCTCCTCTGGGTTTTCTTGTAGTGACTTCTTTATAGCATCGCGGAAAGCCACACGTATTTCTGTATTAATATGAACAATAGATACTCCATTTGCTATAGCTTGTTTAAAATCATCCTCTGAATTACCAGAACCACCGTGTAGTGTTAGAGGAATGCCAGTAGTTTCATAAATCTCTTTTGTTCTTTCTATGTTTAGTTTCGGATCAACACCTCCGCGGAGCATTCCATGGAAGTTTCCTATTGCAGGAGCTAACATATCTATACCTGTCATATCCACAAACTCTTTTGCCTTTATAGGATCAGTGAGAGAACTTTCATCGAGCATCACACCTTCTGGAATCTCATCCAAAACTTTTGATGACTGACCTATGTAACCCAGTTCTGCCTCAACAAGAACCTCTCTACCACTAGCTTTTGCATATTCAACGCATTGTTTTGTAAGTTTTACGTTTTCTTCGAAAGAAAGTTTTGCTCCATCAATAATCACAGAATCAAAGCCTGCATCTATCGCCTCTTTTACTCGGTCGAACGAGTATGTATGGTCAGCATTTAAATAAATAGGATAGTCGAACTCCTCACGAATGCTTTTTACCAAAGCCACAGCTTGCTTTACACCAACAAAGTCTCTCTCACCTTCTGAGACACCGATAATAACTGGAACGTTGAGTGACTGAGCTGCTTTGAAAATACCCCAAAGCGCCTCCAAGTTAGAAATATTAAAATGACCGATTGCGACTTTTTTCTCTCGTGCTTCGAGTACTGATTGTTTTAAAGTTTTCATATGTGCTGAATTATATCATATGATATAATTCAGCACATATGAAAAATATAGACATACTGGCCATTGGCGACATAGTTGTAGATGCTTTTATCAGAATGAACGACGCGGAGGTTAAATGTGATGAACATGGAGAGAACTGTAAACTTTGTGTGCGATACGGTGACAAAGTCCCGTATGAATCTGTAGAAATCTGTTACGCAGTTGGAAATAGTGCAAACGCTGCCGTGTCCGCATCGAGACTCGGACTTTCTTCTGCACTATACGCATACGTTGGTGGTGATCAAAATGGAAATGACTCTATTTCTTCTCTAGAAAAGGACGGGGTGGAAACAAAATACGTTCACGTAGATAACGAAAATAAAACAAACTATCACTACGTACTATGGTATGACGTTGACCGAACTATCCTAGTTAAACACGAACACTATAAATATGATTTTAAAGTTGATGAGGCTCCAAAATGGATTTATCTTTCTTCTCTAGGCGACAATACTTTTGATTTTCAAATGCAGATAGTGGATTTTGTCGAATCTCACCCAGAAACAAAACTGGCTTTCCAGCCTGGAACATTCCAAATCAAGATGGGTAAAGAAAAACTAGAAAGAATTTACAAAAATTCAGAAATCTTTTTCTGCAACGTGGAGGAAGCACAAAACATACTCGGAGAAACTAGCCGAGACCTATCAACACTTATGAAAGGTATAAATGAGCTGGGACCAAAAACTATTGTTGTAACAGATGGTTTCAACGGAGCTTACGCCTTTGAATCAACAACAGGTGATATGTGGTTCATGCCGATATATCCACATAAACCTTTTGAACGAACAGGGGCTGGGGATGCGTACGCCTCTACTGTGGTTTCTCTACTAGAACAAGGTAAAACTCTAGGAGAGGCTCTGACTTGGGCACCTATTAACTCAATGTCTGTAGTACAAGAAGTCGGTGCACAGAAAGGGTTACTTACTCCAGAAAAAATAGAAGAGTACCTGAAAAATGCTCCAGTAGACTACAAAATACAAAAGATATAAACCCCACATGATTGAGTTACTCACACTCCTCTGTTAAAATTAAAATCTAGAGAGGTGCTAATGTACACAGCAGGATTCGGTCTGGCCGAGCTCATCAAGAAACGTGCGTCTCTTGTAGTACTCACAGAGTCGTGCGACACGAAGAGAGTGCCTGTGCACAATTCCGGCATGGTGCTGTTCCAGCGGAAGAACTTGGACGATATGGGTCCTGCGTTCGTGGGCTTTGAATTGAGCGGGGCTCTTCTCATCGTCGACGAGTGCCGTGCAGAAGGTCATGGTCCCGTAACCATGATAACTCTGCTCAATGCTGTAGCAGAAAAACGGCCCGCAGCTCGCCGCGCAATCGATGAGATCGTGATGCCGATGGTCGAAGACCATGGCATCAACATCATGCACATCTAGTTCAACCCCAAAAAGGAGGAAAAAGCGCCGGTATCGGCGCTTTCCCATTTTCAAAATTTAAATTAACTTTATTGATTCTTCCTACCAATTACTTTCTTTACTGCTGTTTTTATATGAGACTCTCCCATTCCATAATGCTCGATAAGCTCATCTGGTTTTCCGCTCTGACCAAATTTGTCGTGCACTCCGATAAATTCTTGTGGTACTGGAAACTTTTGCACCAACACTTCTGAAACTGCAGAACCAAGTCCGCCAATAATCTGATGTTCTTCAACTGACACAACTGCTCCACAAGTTTTTGCTATGTTTATTACAGCTTCAGAGTCTATAGGTTTTATTGTAGAAATATTTAAAACTTTTACTGTAATTCCTTCTTTGCTCAGATCTTCTGCGACTTTAAGTGCTTTATGAACGAGTGCTCCTGTAGCTATTATTCCTGCATCTGCCTTTGCGTTTTCATCTCCGTAATAAAGCTGTGCCTTTCCAATTTCAAAAGGAGTATCTTCTGTTGTGATAACAGGAGTTTTTTCTCGAGCAAGTCTGATATAAATAGGTTTTTTAAGCTCTGCAGAAGCTATAGTTGCTTTCTTTGCCTCTATTGCATCACATGGAGATATAACAACCATGTTGGGTATTACACGAGTAATAGCGATATCTTCCACTGCCTGATGTGTTCCACCGTCTGGACCAACAGAAACTCCAGCGTGACTTCCAGCAATGATTACTGGTCTGTCGTTGTAACAAATAGTTGTTCGTATCTGTTCCCAATTTCTTCCTGGAGAAAACATTGCATAACTAGATATAAAAGGGATTTTGCCCATTGCAGACATTCCACTCGCAACAGAAGCTAGGTTTTGTTCAGCGATACCAATTTCCACAAATCTTTCAGGAAATTTTTCTCGGAACATACTCATTTTTGTTGACTCTGTAAGATCTGAACACAGTCCAACAACCTGAGAGTTTTTCTCTCCAGCTTTTACAAGACCTTCGCCAAATCCCTGACGAATTGGTAGTTGTTCTACCTTTTTGTCAAAAATCTTCGGATTTAATTTTTGGTTTGGATTAATCATGTTATTCGTGCTCTGAAATTATTTGGCCACCCAAAGTTCGCAAATCATGCAATGCTATCTTCGCTTGTTCATCCTTTGGTGGCTCGCCTGCAATTTCTGTTCCCGGAGGGTTACCATGCCATTTGTAATCACGCTCCATAAATGAAACTCCTTTTCCTGGAATAGTTCTAGCAACTATTACACTTGGTCCATCAAAAACAGCTTGTGCCCGACCAACAGCAGCAATAATTTCTGAAAAATTGTGACCATCTATTTCCTCTGCATGCCAACCAAAACTTTCAAACTTGTGAACAACAGAATCAAGTGGCATAACATCCTCGGTATATCCATCAATCTGAATATTATTTCGATCAACAAAAACTATTAAATTTCCAAGTCTCTCCTTTGCGGCGAGCATTATTGCTTCCCAGTTCTGCCCCTCATCCAACTCTCCATCACCAAGCAAACAATAGAAAAATCTATCTGAAGTTTTACCATTATCCATTCTGTCTGCGATAGCCATTCCAACAGCCTGTGAGAGTCCTGAACCTAATGGTCCAGAACTATTCTCTAGCATGGGCAGAAACTCACGATGTGGATGTCCCTGGAGCCTGCTACCAAACTTTCGAAGCGTTAGCAACTCTGGAACGGGAAAATATCCTGCATGAGCCATAGCTGCGTATAATACAGGGTTTGTGTGTCCGTTTGAAAGTATTAGTCTGTCTCTCTTTTCCCAGAAAGGCTCTGCTGGGTTGTGTCGAAGTATGAAAAAATATAATGCAGAATAAATATCTGCCATCCCAAGTGGACCAGCAGAATGTCCGGAACCAGCAGAAACAAGCATCTCGATGATAGAAATGCGTATGTCTTTTGCTTTTTCCTCAAGGAACTTTAGTTTGTCGTCTGTTAAATTTGACATTGCCATTATAGCGATGATAGAGAATCGAAAACACCTTCTGGATCTTCTGAGTTCAGTATGGCACTTCCAGAAATAACTTTGTCGACACCAGCGTCGACTAAAATATTTTCTGTATCTTCCGTTACACCAATATCAATAGCAATTATACGCTCTGGATAAATCTTCTGCAATGATTTTATTTTATCAACGGCGACCGGATCGAGTTCTACGTTGTGTCTACCCAAATCATCTGAGCCCATTACCTGAATAAAATCCACCTGAGAAACAAATGGTTCCAGTTTTGAAATATCTGTACTAGGTTTTATTGCAACTCCAATAGCAATAGAATTTTCTAAACAAATATCGATTACTTTTTGGAAATCTGGTGTAGATTCTATATGAGCAACTACTGCACCAATACCTGTTGAAATCCATTCTTCTAAAATATTTTCTGGATGGGCGACCATAAGGTGCAATTCGATATCAATATCTTCCCATTTTGGCCAACCTTCTTCTTGGTTTTTTAAATTTTCAAAATACTCAATATCGCGTCCGTTGTATGGCCATGTTTTAACTGGCGCAAATGTTCCATCAGCTATATCTATTTGCACTTTTTTCGCAAAACCAGAGACTTTTCTCATTTCGTCCTCTAGTTGCAATTTATTTATAGGAATTATGGCTGGTAGTACATCAATCATATTGTTCTATTTTCTTTATTCTTCTCATATGTCTAGGCTCACCAGAAAAAGGTGTTTTGATCCATAGCAACATAGCTTCTCTGGCTTCCTGTGTTGTAACAAAATGTGATGCAATAGATAAAATATTTGAGTCGTTATGCTCTCTAGCCAAAGTTAGGATGTGTTTTGTCCCTCCATAGAACAATGCGCATCTGACATTGGGAAATCGATTTGCCACCATAGCTTCTCCCTGGCCAGACCAGCCGAGAACTATGCCTTTAGAGTCCATGTCTTTAGATACACTAGAAGCTACAATAGAAATGTAATCTGGGTAGTCGTCTTCGTGATCATATTGTTTCGGACCGCAGTCATAGACTTCAAAATTTTGTTCCATCAAAAAAGTAATGAGATTTTTCTTCATCTCAAAACCGGCATGATCGGAACCGATATAGATTCGCATGATTATATTATACAAAATCTACAGGTTTTAGATATTAACTATTCAACAACCTATTACTTATGTCTTGATTTTATAAAGATGCAGCAGTTTTAACTACGTGGTCTATAAGCATGTTTGTATATCCTGCCTCGTTATCATACCAAGCCATGACCTTTATCAAGTTTCCACCAACTACTCGAGTCATTTTTAAGTCCGCAATAGAACCGTAGTGACTTCCTAGAATATCTGAAGAAACAAGTTCCTCATCTGTTGCAGAAAATATATTATTCCATCTGTCACTAGCAGCAGCTTTTCTTAAAACGTCGTTTACCTCCTCTGCTGTTGTATTTTTCTTTGAAATAAAAGTTACATCCACAATAGATCCAGCTGGAACAGGAACTCTGATTGAAATACCATCAAACAAACCTTCTAGCTTTGTGAATGCTTGTGTCACAGCAATAGCTGCTCCTGTAGATGAAGGCACGATATTTTGTGCTGCAGCTCTTCCCTCTCTTAAATCTTTCTTAGAAGGACCATCAACGAGCGCTTGTGAAGCTGTATAACCATGAACAGTGTTCAGAACTGCTTTTTCAATACCAAAGTTTTCATCCAAAATAGCAATAAGAGGTGATGCCGCATTTGTTGTACATGAAGCGTTAGAAGTTACATCACATGTGCCGAACTTTTCCTCGTTTACGCCCATAAGAATAGTTTCGCCCTTAACTGAACCGTCACCGCCCTTTGAAGGAGCAGAAATAACCACTTTCTTTGCGCCAGCAGTTAGATGAACAGCGGCTTTGTCATACGAAGTGAAAAGCCCAGTAGACTCAACAACAACATCTACACTCAAATCTTTCCAAGGTAGTTTTGTTGGCTCTTTTTCAGAAACAAATTTTACAACCCTTCCATCGATAACTAGATTTCCTCCATCAACTTTTACATCATGCTTCCATGTTTTATATACAGTGTCGTATTTCAAAAGGTACGCCATGTTGTCGACACTTCCAAGGTCGTTTACGGCAACCACCTCAAGTGCCTCGTTATCCCAACTCTCTTTTAGAAATTGTCTGCCAATTCTACCGAAACCGTTTATTGCGACTCGAACTTTTTTTGTTTTACTGAAAAATGCCATTTGATTGATCTATGAAAAGAATAATGGATAAATTATATCACAACAGAAAACCGCCGGGCTAGCCGGCGGTTTTCAAAAAATGCTATTTTGAAACAGTAAAGTTTCCAAAACATCCAGAACCCTGGTCAGCCCATGTACCTGAACCAGTACTTGTCTGCAACTGACCGGTTAGAGCTATTTTACTAGATGATAAATTCCATCCACCACTTATCTTTCCGTTTTTATCAACATTTCCACCGCCGTAGTAAACTGCACCCTTTATAGTAACTGGGCCCTGAAATGTTCCATCACTCGCAACATTGAAAGCAACTTCCCCACCAGGGCAACCCTGTGTAGCGGCTATTGCGTTAGCTGTGAAAGTTCCACTCCAGCTACCAGTATATGAAACCGTAGTGGTTGTCTGAGTTGCAGGAGCAGGACTTGATGTAGTTGTGTTTGAAACATTTGTAGTTCCACCAGATGAAGTCGTAGCTCCAGAACTTGCACTTGCACCAATTCCAATAGCATTTTTTGCTTTGTTTACCAAATCGTTATGACTTAACACAACTTTCTTTCCAATAGTTACGTTTCTGCCTATAGTTAATTGCGTTGATGTCTCTACGTATAAAACATCTATGCTTGAGTCAGCCGCAATAGTTAAACTCTTGAACGCATACATAGTTCCTATTTTTGAACCACCACCTACGTTTATACTTTCTCCAACCACTAGAGTAGCCTTACTGAATCCTCCCATATTTATTGTTTGACCAACTAACTTAGAACTGTTTGATGATGCTCGTGCATTTACAGTTTTGTCATAATTAGACCAAGGAAATTCTATTCGAGTTTCGGTATTTATAACTTGCTGTGTTCCAGTAGTATTTTGTACCTGATTTTGATCAGAAATTTCTGACTTTATCTCACTAGTTTTTGATTTTTCTACATATACCCAACCGCCTATTGCAGCAAGACCCAAAATAGCCACAACAACAACAATAGCGATACCAATAAAACCAGCTTGTTTATTTTTCATTTAATTAATTTTATTTTTAAAAGTGAATAAATTATACCAACTTGCTAAGCAAACGTACAACAAAAAACCGCCAGAAGGCGGTTTTTTGTTTTTATTCTGAAGCTTCTTTCTTTTTTGATTCCCCTGCGTGCGCATCCACCTCGTAGCTTGTGTTCTGTGACTCGAAAAAGTTTACCAACTCGAACACATCTGTCGCAGTACTCATCCATTTTGCTGGGTTTGTCACGTTGTAGTATTTTGGCATTCCAAGTTCCTGAAGTCGTCTGTCTGCAACATACTGCACATACTGGTTAACATAGTCAGCGTTTAGACCCAATATTCCATTTGGGAACATGTCTTTGTTGTATGCCACTTCTAGGTCAACCCCCTCGATAATGATATTCCTGATTTCAGCGGCGAACTCCTCTGTAAGTAGCTCTGTATTTTCCTCTAGCACGTTATGAACAAGGTTAATACCAAACTTTAAGTGAAGTGATTCATCTCGCAGTACCCAGTTAATCATTGAACCAAAGTTTCTGAGTTGGTTTCTCTGTCTGAAAGATAGTGCAACCATAAAACCTGAGTAAAACCAAACACCCTCCATCACAATGTTTGTTGCAACAAGGTTTCTAATAAAATCTTTCTTGCCATCAACAGTCTCGATATCTAGTTTCTCCTCTGTCATTCGTGTTAGATATCTGTTTATGAAAGCCTCTTTTGCGATCATAGAAGGAACCTCTAGGTGCGTGTTGAAAACTGACTCCTTATCAAAAGGAAAAGTTTCTAGAACGTACTCAAAAGACACACAGTGGTTAGCCTCTTCCCACATCTGCTTTGCTAGATAGAGGTGACACTCAGGTGATTTCAAATATGGATATATACCCAAAGCAATAGATCTGTTAACTATGAGCTCTGCAGGGTTAAAGAACGCCATTAGAAACTTGATAGCGTGCCTCTCATCCTCAGTCATTTTTTCAAAGTCATCTAGGTCTTCTTTTAGTGCGATCTCGTGTGGGAACCATGTGTTTCGAACTGCCTGGTTGTATAGATCGTATGCCCATTTATAGTTTAAAGGGTGAAGGTTCATGTCCGTCGGAGACGGTTTGCCGATTAGTGTCATTTAGTTTTTTGGTTATTTAATAAATATGTTTGTAACTTACCAGATTATTGGCACGATAAGCAAATGTTTTCATCGGCTGGATCCTCCGGACCAATAATATTGTATTTCTTTCCACCGACTATCTTTTCAAGTGACTGGTATTCATTCCTTGGAGTCTCTCGAACCAAAACCTCTTCTCTAACTAACGCAGGTTCTGGCACTCTCACCTCGACAGGTGCAGAAACACTTGCAAAGCCTTTTGGCTGAACGTCTTCACTAACAACTCTAGTAGTAGAAACTAGTATTTCTTCCTCAAGCTTTATGTTTTGTATCGCCTCGCTTTTTACAGTAGATATTATAGGTTCAACTGCAATACTAGACATGTTAATTGTTTCCACCGGACTAGTCGTAACGACAGGAGCGGATGTCACAGACTCAACCTCTAATGATTTCTGAAGTGGAGCTGAGAACGCAGGTGAAGTGCCGAAATTCAAAGCACCAAAACCAACTTTACCTATTTTTGCTGCCTTGTTTACGTTTGTCGTTGACTGCTCTGCTGTGTGACGAGGCTTCATATGTAGGTAGTATGTTGTCTTGAGACCTTTTTCCCATGCCGTGTTGTATATTTTCATAGTCTCATCTATATCTCGTGTTTCAAGATACATGTTTCGTGATAGAGCCTGGTCTACCCATTTCTGAGCGCGAGCTGCAACCTCGATATATGCAAAAGGTGAAGTTGTGAAAGAAGTTTTGTAAACATCTTTTATGTGCTGTGGAATTTCTTCGATTGTTGAGATATCTCCCTGCAACTCTATAATCTGGTTTTTAACTTTCTCCCAAATACCCAAGTTTATAAGATCCTTTACTAGGTTGTGGTTAATATCTAGATATTTTCCTGACAGAGTGTTTCTAGAAAATACCTGTGCGAATCGTGGATCGATACTAGGAACTGTTCCGCCGACAAGTCCGATAGTTGCGTTTGGAGCAACGGCCATCAAAGTTGCGTTTCGCATACCTTTTGAAACTTTGGCTCGCAGAACATTCCAATCAAGACCCTTATGTCGTGACTCCTTTGTAACTGTAAGTGGTCGTTGTCGCTCAACTTCTAGCTTGTTGAGTGTATCAACAGGAACAACACCTTTTGACCAAGCTGAGCCCTGGAAGTTGTGATACGAACCACGAGTTTGTGCCAAATTAGCTGACTCATCTATTGCCATATATGAAATAAACTCAAAGATTCGATCTGTAAAATCCCAAGCATGTGGAGAGTCGTATGACATACCAAGTTGCTCTAGTACATCTGCAAGCCCCATCACTCCTAGACCAACAGCTCTATTTTCTTTATCTGACTTTATAGCTTCTGGGATAGGAAGTTGGTTAATATCAATTAGGTTATCAAGCTGTCGTATTGCCAAACGTGTAGTCTCTTCAAGTTTTGCCCAGTTAACAGCCTTGTTCTGAATATGAGGAGCAAGGTTAAGTGATGCCAAGTTACATACTGCGATGTTTTCTCTATCCTGTGGCAGAGTGATTTCTGTACACAAGTTTGAAAGGTGAATGGTTCCAGTATTGTTGTTTAGCGCTCGTACGTTGATCGGATCCTTCCAAACAAGCCATGGGTGAGATGTGGACTGAAGAGATACCAACATTTTTCGGAACAGTTCGTTTGCTGGCATTTTTTTGAATGCTCGAAGTTCGCCCTTGTTCGCCTTTTCAACTAGCTGGTTATATTTTTCTGAAAATGCATTTCCATACAACTCATTTAGATCAGGAGCCTCTGCTGGATCAAAGAAATACCAGTCTTCGCCCGCTCCAACTCTCTTCATAAACTCGTCTGGAATAAATGATGCTGTGTTTGCTGTTCGCATTCTCATGTGATCATCACCAGCGTTGTGTTTCCAATCTAGAAACTCCATGTAGTCCAAGTGCCAAGGCTCCATATAGAAGCAGAGTGCCCCTCGTCTCTTTCCTGCACGCATGATAGCTCTGATAGCGACGTCGATTATCTTTGCAAAAGGAGTAGGACCTGATGAAGCCCCATTGTTTGACTTTAGCGGTGATCCTGAAGCACGAAGTTTTGTAAGAGAAAGCCCTACACCACCAGTCGCTTTTGATATGAGCATTACGTCAGCAACTGTTTTTGATATGTTCTCCATATCGTCCTGCATCTCAATAAGAAAACAGTTTGATAGAGCAGGTCTAGCAGTTCCAGCACCCAAGTTTGTAGATGTACCTGGAATGTATTCCATCTTCGACATCTTGTTATAGAAAGTGATAGCCCACTTTGTAGGATCCTCTTCGTTGTATGAAAGCCCCATGGCAACTCTCATCCAGTACATCTGTGGAGTTTCCATGTGCTTCTCTTTTTCATCTCGAAGTAGGTATAAAGAAGCCACAGTTGAAAGTCCTGTGTACTGAAAAAGTTCGTCCCTATCTATGTTTATCGCATCAGCAAGACGATTTAGATCAAACTTCTCGATCATTCTAGTGTCCAAGCGCTTTAGCTCAACGCCAGTTTTTACATATCGGATAAATGCCTCCTTGTGCATTCTGATCAAAGTCTCCTTGTCATGGTTATAGTCACCAACAACTCTTCTGTAAATCACTTTTAGAAAAAGTCGAGTAGCAACTTTGTCGTAGTCTATGTCCTCCTTTATGTTTTGAATAGCGGCGTTTATGGTCGCCTGATCCATTTCATCTGTCGTGATTCCATCGTATAGCGTAAGCTGAGTTTCACTCGCAATCTGAGTTACTTTCGATACTGGATCCGACAATCCGTAACAAGCTCTTTCGATGGAACGGTTAATTTTGTCTGCATTAAAGGGAACCTTTGTACCATCGTGTCTTGTTACGTTTATGCTCATAGTGTAAATAAATTAAAAATTGATAAATTTTAATAATTTCTGACTAATTTTGACTAAATATCTGCAATTTTTGTAAAAAAATTGCAGATATTTTCAAATTTATTCATTAATTGTACTCCAAAGACCCCAATAGAAACCTGTGGATAAACCTATTTTGGGTTGCTATGAAATGAATTAAAAAAACTGTAAAGTGACCAGTCAAAATACGCCCTCTTTTATAAGTTTTTTTCCGCTTTTCTCTCAAACTTTACCAAGTCCCCATTTTTTAGATTTATTTGCTCAGACTGCCCTCCCGCAATCTCCAAAACATACATGGATGGAGCTTCTGGGTAGAAAATTTTAGGATAAGTATTTGGAGAAACTGACTTTTCTACATGCGTAACTCGAAAATTCGGCCCAATCCAAATGATATCTATAGTAAAAGTCATATCTTTCATCCAAAAACCGTAGTTATCTGCCTTTTCAAAAACAAAAAACATACCTTGATTGCTTTTAAGTGGTGCGTGACCAGAAAGTCCTTTCTCCAAAAAATATTTTGTCTCAGCAACTTCGACTTCGTAGGTCCTTCCTGCCACAGTAACTCGAGATGAATATGTAAAGTTCGATAGAATAAAAATAATTAGTCCAAAAACAGCCACAATTATCAAAACCAAAACAGCTATCTTTCTATTTTTCATATTTACATTGTAACATGGCAACTTTTTGATACAACAAAAAACTCCCTTTCGGGAGTTTTTTGTTTGTTTAGTGGTTTAAGCTAAACGGAGAGATTACCATGTTCGGCCACCTCGATCGTTTCCACGATCAAAGCCTCCTGTTCGTGGTGCTCTAGGTTCCATTGGTCGAGCTTCATTAACTGTAAGCTTTCGTCCATCTAGTTCCTGACCATTCCACTTTGCGATAGCAGCCTCTGCATCAGCATCGTTTGCCATCTCGACGAAACCGAATCCTTTTGATCGGCCTGTCATTCTATCCATGATAATAGTAGCAGATGTTACTTCTCCACACTGTGCAAAAGCATCTTTCAATGCTGTCTCAGATGTTGAATAAGCAATTCCTCCTACATATAACTTCTTTGCCATTTTACTTTATACCTAGCCTTTATTTTAAACTGTAAGGCGGCTAGATCTCTCTCCTTTTCCTACTTTCAAAAATGAAAATGCGAAAACCTATGAGAAACTTACATTGGCACTATTATACCACCCTTAATACGCAAAAGTCAAGTTTGCTAGTTTGCTGAAACTTTTGTCATCGTGACGGGAGAAACAGGCTTATCGTTAGCCCCAGTTTGGACAGTAGCTATCTTGTCCACAACATCTTGACCAGATACTACTTTTCCAAAAATTGTGTAGTTGTTAGGTAGTGGGTAGTCTGCTGTCATTATGAAAAACTGACTTCCGTTCGTATTTGGACCTGAGTTTGCCATAGCCACTACACCCTTTTTATAACCAGCCTTATATGATGGAGTATTTGGGTTCAACTCATCAGCAAACTTGTATCCTGGACCGCCAGTTCCGTTTCCATTTGGATCTCCTCCTTGGATCATAAAGCCTTTGATAACTCGGTGAAATGTAAGTCCGTTATAAAAACCTTTTTCTGCCAAAGTCACAAAGTTTTTTACTGTGTTTGGAGCATCAGCGTCATAAGTTTCAAAAACTATCTTTCCATAATTTGTATCTATAGTAACCATATGTGTTTTTTTATTATCTGTATTAATTTTTGAAGTCTGCACCACCTCCGGTGTTGTACTTCCAGATGCAACTGTTGATGCAACTTGAGCAGTATTGCTTTCTGGCGGAACTATCGAAACATATGAATCCTTGTCGTCAGTTACTTTGTCTCTAAATAGATAGTAACCACAAGCCGATACTCCACAAACCAAAAACAAACTAATTAAAATATATTTTGTCATGAAAGGTATTATATCAATTTTTCCAAAAGTGGGAAGAATAAACTTTATAACAAAAAACCTCCGGGGTGGAGGTTTTTTGTTATAGAAAACAATTTTGATTTATTGATTCATTACACTTTTTATTTCCGCAGCGCTCAAAGCTTTAGAAAAGATTTGGACTTCATCTATTTTACCCTTAAATGCACTTCCTGAATCACCAGCGATTGATCCTATCTGCAAAGAACCCGTGTTAACAGCAGAAGACCTTTCAACAACTCTTGTTCCACTAAGAACACCGTTAACATATATATTTATATTATTTCCAGAACGTGTAACTGCAACATGTTTCCATGAGCCAAATGATATTGGATCTGTTGTACAGGTTGTATCCTGACCTGAACCACCACTGTTTTGATCAAAACAAATCCTACCAGCATGACCAATTCTAAAACTGAATGGGCATGACTTACCCCAACATCCACCCTTGCCAACAATAACACCAGTTTCGACAGGAACATCAGCATTTATCCATGCAGATATCGTTAAGTCGCCTGTTATGTTAAATGCAGAATTACTTCCAATGTTTACATAGTCATTAACACCATCAAACAGTAGTGAAGTCGCACTATGTCCTTCTGACCAAACTACTCCGTTCATTAGTGTTCCAAAGTATCCATTACCTGAAGAGTCTGCAACATTAAGACCAGCATCAGAATTAAATTTCCAATAAGCTAGAGGAGTAGGTAGTGTAGGCGCTGCAACTTCAACGACTGGAGGTTTTACAGTCACAGTTACCGTTACACTTTTGCTTACATTGCTTGTTCCATAAGCCGTGATCGTGTATGTAGTTGTTACTTTTGGAGCAACGTTCATCTGTCCACTACTTTGAACTGCACCGATTCCACTATCTATTACAACGGACGTCGCATCAGTCGTACTCCATGTCATCAAAGCATTACCATCAGAACTTATTGTACTTGGAGAAACTGAAATATTTACTGTTGGAGGAGGAACGGGTTTTGGAAGTGTTGTAAACATGAAACCAGCATCACTTAACACTTTCAAGTTACCGGCTGCATCCGCAGATCTAACTTTAAACATATACATTGTATTTGGTGCGAGACCAGATACAGATACTGTGTGTGAATTTGATAGTGTAGATACTATTGGAGTAAGACAACCTGAAGTAGGACATGTTCCATAAAACTCAATCTGACCATTTGCTAGTTCATCTGTATTCCAAGATATAGTTGCTGAATTATAAGTTACGTTTGATTTTGTAACTGCAGAAATTACTGGTGGAGTTGTATCAGCAGGAGGTGTTGTTGTTCCACCAGTTGTTGTTCCTCCAGTACTTGTTGTAGATGTTACAAAAGGAATAGCTATACTTTTTGATATTGTTCCACCAGGACCAGTACAACTCAATGTGTATTTCGCTTGACCATCTGGAGGAGTAACGATTTGAGAACCTGATGTTGCCTTTGTCCCAGTCCAATCAACAGAAGCATTACAACTTGTAGCATTTGCTGTTGACCATGTGATTGTTGATGATGAGCCCTTAACAACAGAAGCTGGAGAAGCAGACATAGTTATTGTTGGGACTGGACCAGAGGTTGTGGTAGTGGTAGTGGTTGTCGAAACAGTACCACTTCCAGTAGAACCTATAGGACCTCCAACTAGACCAGTTGGATTTACTGTCTTTGTAAGCGGTGCTTTTGCAACAGATGTATAAGGACAAGTTATTCCGTTTATCTCTGGATGTGTAGTTTTGTCTGAACAAGTAGCTGGAGTCCCTCCAACTGCAAATCCATATTGTGCAAAAGTCTGAGTATTTGTAAGACCAGCCACAGGTGAAGACATGAGTGATACACACTGAGCCCCGTATTGAGCAGAATAATATCCTTGTGGAACAATATAATTTGGATCAGCCTGATTGTAATACACCCTGAAGTTGTCTCCTGCTACTTGATTATAGTCAACAACATAAACCTCGTCTTTTTGGATTAAATTTGAAACCGGATTTGGTTGATAGTTCATGAATATCGTCTTACCACCAGAACCCGGAATTACCGCCATTTTTGTATTCTTTATTACAGTAAGCCTAGGTGGTATCCATGATGAGTCACAAGAAGACGTCCACATCGTGTCCATACTTATATCATTCTTGTTGATAAGAGTTGAGTTCTCAATAGTTTGAGTACCTCCTGCCCAAGTACTAATATGCATTCCTGTTCTCATACCCTGAATATCAATATTTTTGAAAGTAACATTATTTGCAAAATAGTCACCTCCTTCATATCCAACTCCACAACAAGACACACTCGCCAAAGCAGTTGAGTCTCCTCGAATAGTTAGACCATCATATGTGATATTTGAACTTGGGTAGTTATATACAGCTCGGTCAGAAACATGCCAAATTTTAGTATTCTTGAACACACTTGTACTAGTAGCTTTTGGTGTACCGTATTCAGATCCAAGCCACCAATTTGTTAAACCGACGCTTCCAGAACCATATATCTCGTTGTTGTCGAACTCTGGGATTGTCTGTGTGTAAGAATTAACAACTTTAAATTGGCCTGCAACAGTAGTGTCAGCTCCCTTGTAGTTTGGGACCCTTACATTTCCAAGATAAATATGGAAATAGGCTATACCATTATTAACAAAGTTTGCAACAACATTATTCCTTACTATGTTATTTGGACCTCTTAGCCAGATTCCGGCCCCTTCATAACCAAACTCTGTTCCTCTACCATTACCGTTATCACCAGTACCAGCAACTCTTGCGACAAAGTTGTGATCGAATACGTTCATGGTTTCATTTCCATCCTCTGTCATGATACCCGCACCTGCCATGTTATAAACCACGTTATCTTGAATTAATCCAAAATGACTATCATGAACGGTTATACCCCATTTAAACTTATGAACCGAAGAACCACCATCCACCGCATTACCAATAAGAGTAAACTGATAGCCGTTAGCTGTTGGAGACATAGGCCCCATGTCATGATGCATGTGTAGAGCATATCTACCTTTTTGATTTATACCTATAACCAAAGGATCATATGTTGTTCTTCCCATATCCTTAAAGGTTGCATATCTAATATCAGCATCAGCCATATGTATCATTGCCATGTGTCCTCTAGTTCCACTTGGATTGGCAGATCTAAATGTTACATTTCTAGTCAAGTTACCGATGTGGGGAAGGAAATCTATATTACCAGCCACATCACGAGCACCTTTGTGGTTATATACAAGAGAACTACTAAGTGTTATGACATTTCCAGATATACCTTGAATTGTAAATTCTTCCCATTGAGGCTTTAATGCAAAAAAAGGTGTTCCGGCTTTAACTTCGCTAGTCTTTAAATGTCTTGTATCAGGAATAAATACTCTATCCCCAACATTCCAACCAGTTGGAGCCTGTGCCAAAGTAATAGTGTTTTGACCAGCCATTGGCTCTGTAGCGACTCTTAAGAAAGTTGGACTCTTTATTGCGCCATTTATCCTAACCTTTCCGAAAGAAAGAAAGCCTGTTCCCCATTGTTCTGGGTCAATACTTGGATCTATAGCAGTATCAGCAATAACAACTTCAGCATTTACTGAAGGATTAACTGGATTTGTAACTGTTCCTATTTCTAAGTATCCAGTTGGCATAACCTGCAAGTTTGTAACAGTAAGTTTTGTATTTATATCAGTTCGAAACTTTAGAGTACCGTTTATTGAAACTGTATAAGCAACTCCAGAAGTTGTGTCATAAGTAACAGTTTGTCCAATAGGAATAATTACAATATTAGTAGACGACGGAAGAACACCTCCAGACCAAACGGTTGGGTCAGACCAAGATCCACTTTTTTGGGCAACTACTTGAGTTTTTGTGCCATCTAAAGAAAAATCAGGAATATGATCTGTTCCCATCACCAATGCGCTAGGTAAAACTGCTGCATATGCACTCCTTATTGATGCAGTCAGAAAAAAACCGGTAGCAACAACCACTATTGCAAGACCGGCCCAATGAACGTGATGATGATAAGATTTTTCGTGCCAATTTTTATACGTTTGATAATTTTCACCTAACCAATTATGTATTGAATTAATCATGCACTCAATTATCACATTTATAAAAAATGTGTCTACGAAATGTGTTGATTAGAGAATACGCTGTACAGCAATTTTTATAAAATATAACAGCCGGACCCCGCGGTGGGATCCGGCTGAGAAAATCTCGGCAGACTCAGACTCTGGACATCAGCTCGTCGACTCGCCGTGTGGCGTATTTGGCGAGCATCGTCCCCTTCGTACGGCGCCCTGCGTCAACGTGCATCAGAACAATTGCCCTGAGGAAAGGCGACAGATGTTCTGCTGGGGTAGTGTCCACAACCCCCTGCAGGCGGACCGACTCGGCCGGCACCACAACTGGCGACGGTTTAGGGAGATTACTCTCCCACTCAAACCAATCTGGCATGATCCCCCCTATTTACTTACCAAGAAAAATACTAGCATTATGAAAAAATATAGCAAATTACTACTTTAATTTACATAAAGTTTTAAGTGCAACAAGATCTGTATTCGTTATTTTTTCGTTTATACCATTGTTCAATCTGTACATTATTGCCTTTGGATCTTCGTTGTGGTCAAGGCCAAGAGCATGACCCATCTCGTGAGCCAAAACGCGAACAAGTTTTGTTCTGTTATCAAATTGATAAATATCTATTTCCTCACCTTTTGCATCAGATTTGTAGAGGCCCTCATCAAACTCACCCTGCAAGTTATCACCTATATTGTTGTAGTTTTGAACTTTTATGTTTAGACTCTTTGCCAAGTCATTCAGAGCATTTACCAACGCGTTTACATTGTCAGCATCATTATTTAGTTTCGACTGCAGTGTTTGCAGTGCTGCACTTTCTTGTTGCAGATAGTCTTTTTCAGCACTTAACCTTGCATATGTGGCTTTATCTGCTCCGCCTTTTCTGTTTGCCTGTGATACAGCTGTTTCGTATGCTGATTTTCGAGAATCGAAAGCCGAAACTCTAGCATTGAAATCTGCTTTTTCCTGGTTGTATTGAGAAAGTATAGTTTGATACTTTGCTTTTACTTCATCGTATGAAGCCTTGTCGTTTTTCACAACTATTCCCATAGTCTGTAACTGTTTTGTTGTTTCCTGCCTTGTGTCGTATATAAGGTTTACTTTCAGAGCTCCATCTGATGTGAAAGAGAAAAGATCTTTGCCAATAGGTTTTTCCCATATAGCCTCAGCGTCTTTCGTAGCTGAAAGAAAATCTGCTTTTGAAACTCCAAAACGTGTATCAAAAGTGCCGATACTATATTGTATCGGAGATTTACAAGGGAAATACATTCTTTCCAAATACCTCCAATAGTTTTCTATTGTTGTATGAAAATACAAAATCACAAATGCCAGAATACACAGACTAATTATATTTTTTGAAGTGTTGGACATTGTATAAATTCTAACACAACACACTGCGGAGGATAGGAGATTCGAACTCCTGAGGGGATTTCTCCCCTACCCGCTTTCCAAGCGAGCGCACTAGACCGCTATGCGAACCCTCCTTTTATATTATTTAGCTCGAGATTTTAAAATCTCATCTACCTGGCGGATTTCATCCCAGATACCATCTATCAAATCATAATTTTTTGCTTCTTCCAAGGTTACCCATTTGAAATCAACAGCGTCAGCATCCAATGTAACTTCACCAGAAAGATACTTTGCAAAATATGAGAATACTATAACTGGTATACCATCTGGACGAATAAAAGTCAGATCAACAAGAAATTCAGGTTTTACTATTTCCACATTTACTTCCTCCTGTATTTCTCGGTACAGTGACTTCTCTAGCGCACCATACCACTGTGGAGCACCTATTGTGCTCGGAGTTGTGTTTATATAGTCATCTGTACTGAGTCCGCCACCTGGAACAGTCCACTTGTTTGGATGTACTTTTTTATTTGGAGATCTCTTTGTTATTAGATACGTAAAATCTGGTTTATAAATAATAGTAGTCGTGCAAATGCGATGCAGTTCCTTGTCTTTTATTTCAGGTATTTCCATAATTTAGAATTATAGCACCCCAGTTTCGAACTACAACAAAACCCCCTTCGGGGCTTTATTGGGGTTTATATTAAACAACACTTTTATTGTTTGGCGTCACATTGGTTTGTGCTGCGAAAACCAGTGAACAAACACTCCGAGTGTAGGAATATAAAAAGTAGTTTTTAAATTTTAAAGTTATTTTGGAATTTTTATATGTAAGGAGGACTTTGTCCAAACCAAATATTATTCCAAGAAGTACCGAACGAAACATTTAAGTTCTTCCCAGATGAACTAGCTCATGTTCACAGTGTTTCCAAAGGAAAACTGTGCCCAGAAAGACGTTAGATAACATCTTTATACCGAATCTTAAGTCTGAGAGTCGTGGCTTCGTCAAACCTTTTACTCTCCATAAGCGGGTTTTGATATTATCCTCGCGATATCGTTCGATACCACAAAACTTTAAAATCAAAGCGCTGATCAGGATTCTGCTGAGACTATGCTTCAGACAGAACGTGGTAATGTGGTCATAACTCACATTCCATGATCTAAAAGATTCACAATGACCGGTTGCGCTACTATCTCCCCATAATCCAAGCGCCCAGATAGCGGATTACAGTTCACAGATTATCACTATGAGTTAAGGTGTTAAATTTCGGCCGTCAGGTTGGTCAAGTAGGTTTGGATGGGTGAACGGTTACGCCACTAGCTCCACATGACTCAGGCGTCCAAATAATCGTCATGTTTCATAGCTCCCACCAATCTGACTACCTAAAATGTTACTCCTCCCACAAACACCCTGTCAAGAAAACTCCTAATTGATATTATTCAGATTTTGTTTCCGAATGTAGAACAACTTTATTGCGGCCAGTTTGCTTGGCTTTATAGAGGGCGTCGTCTGCGTTTTTTATAATTTCTTCCAAATTACTTGTTTCCGAGTTTGAGGCAATCCCGATACTTATTGTTATTTTAAAATCTGGATCGTGTTCGAAAGTTAGTTTGCTTATTTCTTCTCGTATACTCTCGGCTTTCATCTTTGCATCTTCCTCACTCGCACCCAAAAGTGACGCAACCATTTCCTCGCCGCCCCAACGTGCAACAGTATCACCATCCCTCAAACTATTAACAATAGTATCTGCAACTTTTTTCAAAATTTCATCACCAACATCATGTCCATATGTGTCGTTTACTTTTTTGAAATGATCAACATCAAAAAATAAAATGCTTACATTTCTAAATCCAAACCAATTTTGTCTTTTTTCGTTACTGAGATTTGATATAGCAGACAAATAGACTTTTGATTCTTCCTCAAAAAAAGCACGGGTTTTTAAATTAGTAAGATGATCATGAATCAAATCCCGCTCAAGTTCGTGGATTTGTGTCTCCAAATTTGATATTTGATCTTTTAGTTTTTGTGTTTCGTCCATTTTTTTATTATACATTACCAGCTACCACTTGAGCCACCACCTCCTGACGAACCTCCGCCAAATCCTCCAAAACCCCCACCACCAGAACCGCCACCTCCGCCACTCATCCACCAAGGATATCCACCCAGTGCGCGTGCACGACTGTACGAGTTAGAAACTATGTAGTCCAAAAACAAACCAAACAGAATTAATAAAATAATTGTTGGAATTGCCAGGATTATAGCTGTGATGAAGAAATGCCAAACAACCATACCAATAATACCTCCCAATACACCCCCGCCCCACCAAGACTTCGATCGAGCGAGCATGGCTGTAACTATTTGTATTCCTACAATAAATGCAAAAAAGACGAAGTCCCAAGGAATACCGCTTTTTCTCGTTATATAGTCACTTGGAACAACATCTGTCCCACCCAAAGCCTCGACCATACTTCCGACACCAAGACTTATACCTTTATAGTAGTCGCCCGCTTTAAAAGCCGGACTAATGATTTCACTCTGTATATATGACGTACCAATATCTGTCAAAAACGGCTCTACTCCATAACCAGTATGGATTCTAGTTTTTCTATCCGCTAGCGAGATGAGCAAAAGCACTCCATTGTCCTTTCCTTTTTTACCAATCCCCCATTTGGTAAATATTTCTTGAGCGACATTTTCTATAGTGTCACCATCGAGAGATGGTATTGTGACAACGGCAATCTCGTTTGTAGTGTTTTTTTCATAGTTCTCTAGTTTATTTTCCAAATCCAAGACTTGTTCAGATGTCATCATATTTGCGTAGTCCTGTATAAAACCTGTAGGTCTTTCAGGCACAGTAAAAGCAAATGCCGAAATTGGCAAAATAAATATAGATAGCAATGCAAAATATTTTTGCATATTTAGAAAATTAAAACTGAACAGTTGGAACAACCTTTGCTGAGTCAGGAACGTTAAAATATGACTTTTCACTGAATCCAAATAATTTTGCAACTAACATACCAGGGAATCGGCTTATGCTTGTATCAAAACCCTGAACCAACTGATTGTATTTCATTCTCTCTACTGAGATCCTGTTTTCTGTTCCTTCAAGTGAAGTCATCAAATCCCTGAACGACTGTGAGGACTGAAGCACTGGATAGTTCTCAGTGATAACCAAAAGTCTTCCAAGAGCTGACTCATACTGTGTTGCTGCCTGAGCTTTTTCGTCTGCTGTAGTTGCTCCTGAGTATCTAGTTCTAGCATCAGCGATAGCTGTAAATACAGTAGTCTCTTGTTTTGCAACGCCTTTTACGGTTGAAACTAGGTTGGGAATCAAATCAAAACGTCTCTGTAGCTGGTTGTCTACCTGAGCCCACTGAGCTGTAACAGCCTTTTCTTGTGATACAAGGGAGTTGTAGCTACCCATTACCCATAAACCAAGGATCACAACAACACCTAAAATAATAACTAATATCTTGTTACGCTGAAAAAAGCTTTGTTCTGTTGGCATTATAATATTTAGTTAACAATAATAGAGTCGATTATACCATGAATATGAAATAATCAAGATGTAGATGAAAAGACTTCGTATTTGCATTTTTTAGGTTTTTTGGTAGTATTTAACCCATCATGAGTATTACTGGAATGATTCCTTATATCCAAATTGTATTGTCTGTACTCCTTATTGGAGGCATACTCCTACAAAGATCAGAAGCTGGCCTAGGTTCCGCATTCGGTGGAGGTGACAGTTTTTCATCTGGATATCACACAAAAAGAGGTGCTGAAAAAATGCTTTTTATTGCTACTATTGTTATAGCTACTCTTTTTGCAGCGACGTCATTCAGCCTACTACTCATCTAATAAGACTTTTAAATTTGACGATCTCCTTTGTCGGACTTCGGTAAAATAATTGTCAACGTACCACTAAGTACGCCTCCAATTATTTTCCTTGTCCTTCGCGGATATCATTCAAATTATAAAATCTTATGGAAATAAATTAATATTAAATACAACTCGTGGATAAAGAATACTTTAAGTCTCTGCTTAAAAAGGAGTGGTCACTGCCTTACTCAGACAAAGTGAGTAACGTTATAAAAGGTTTTTCTCTTACTGAAAAAACTATATTTTTTGTATTTTCTGCTATTTTTATTTTCAGTGGACTATCACTTCTATACCAAGTAAACAAAATATTTTTAGTTGAAGTTCCTGATTATGGTGGATCGTTAACAGAGGGGGTTATCGGATCACCGAGATTTATAAATCCATTATTGGATTCTAGTGATATAGACAAAGACCTGACATCACTTGTTTACTCTGGACTTATGAGAATAAACTCAAAAGGAGAACTTATAAATGATTTGGCTGAAAGCTACACGGTGTCAGACGACTCACTTACTTATACATTTACATTGAGAAAAGATGCAGTTTTTCACAACGGCACACCAATAACTGCTGATGACGTGGTGTTTACGATTGAAAAGGCTCAGGACTCAGAGTTAAAAAGCCCTAGAGAAGCAAACTGGGCTGGTGTTAAGGTTGAAAAAATAGATAGCAAAACTATATCTTTCATTCTAAAACAGCCATACTCTGCTTTCATGCAAAACGCTACGATCGGAATACTGCCGAAAAGTATTTGGAGTAAAGCCTCTATAGAGGAGTTTCCATTTAGTCAGTTCAATACAAAACCCGTAGGAAGTGGCCCATATAAAATAGACTATATAACTTACTCTAGCAGTGGGCTACCGTCAGAGTACCACCTAATTTCATTTAATAAATACGCTCTCGGACAACCATACATTACAAAAATAATAATTAAGTCTTACCAAAACGAAAAAGACCTAGTTCAAGCATATAAAAACGGGGATATAGAAAGCCTACACAGCGTTTCTCCAAAATCTTTGCCGGTATTATCTGTATCCAGTGATGAAATACTATTGTCACCACTACCAAGAATATTCGGAGTATTTTTCAATCAAAACGTTGCGACTGTTTTTGTTAATAGAGAAGTACGACAAGCCCTAGATATTGCAACAGACAAACAAGCAATAGTAGACGAAGTTCTAGGCGGTTACGGTCAAACAATAAACAGCCCCGTACCTTTGGATAAAATAAAAGAGTCCACAGCCACAAACACTGACCGCATAGAAAAAGCCAGAAATATATTAACAAAAGCAGGTTGGAAACAGAATTCATCTGGTATTTTTGAAAAGAAAGATAAAAAGGAAACAGTTCTCCTATCTTTCTCTATCACAACTGGTAACGTTCCAGAGCTGAAGGAAGCAGCATATCTTTTACAAAAGCAATGGCAGGAGTTAGGTGCAAAAGTAGAGGTTAAAGTTTTTGAAATTGGTGATTTAAACCAGAACATTATTAGACCTCGAAAATACGATTCCCTACTGTTCGGAGAAGTTGTCAGCAAAGATCTTGATCTCTATCCATTTTGGCATTCATCTCAGCGAAATAGCCCTGGACTAAACATCTCACTTTACACAAACATAAAAGCTGATAAGCTTCTTGAAAACATCAGGAGCTCAAGTGATCCAACTCTCAAGAGAGGCTATCTTGAAAGCTTTAACAAGGAAATTTCAGTCGACATGCCAGCAGTGTTCACATACTCACCATACTTTATTTACATAGTGCCAAAGAAAGTTCAAAACGTGAGTATCGGTCAAGTTACAGCGCCAGGAGAAAGATTTGCAGATGTGAGTAAATGGTACATAGAGACAAATAGCGTTTGGAAAATATTTACAAATAAAAATTAACAATAAAATTATGGACAATACAGACAAGAAAATAGAAGCGGCAGCGACAGGAATACCACAGAGGGAGGGCGCAAGAAGCCATACTGCAGGTAGAGGCCGGCAGTCTTTCAGAGGTAAATCTTTCAGCAGACGAGATACTCCAACTGTAAAAAATACAGTTAGAAAAACAGAAGATGTTATACCTCCTATCGGAGACAATATTAGAATCATCCCACTTGGTGGAGTAGAGGAAGTCGGACGAAACATGACAATGATCGAATATAAAGACGATATTATTGTTATTGATATTGGTTTCCAGTTCAAAGACGAAGATACACCAGGTATAGACTACATACTTCCTAACACAAAATACCTTGAGGATAACAAACACAAAATAAGAGGTTTGTTTATTACTCACGGCCACTTGGATCACATCGGAGGACTGCCTTTTATCATAGATAGAATAGGCTACCCAAAAATATACACAAGGCAGTTTGGAGCTATCATGATCCAAAAAAGACAGGAAGAATTTCCACATCTACAACCTTTGGACATCCAGATCATCGAGGGTGATGAAACCATAACGGTTGGTTCACTGAAAGTTAAAACTTTCCCTATTTCACACACTATTCCAGATTCAATGGGGCTTGTGATCGAAACACCATATGGAAACATCGTATTCATCGAGGATGTTCGAGTAGATAACGTTGCTGGAGTACCAACAGAAGAAGAAGTAGAGCAGTACAAGAGGTTTAAAAACATGAACACTCTCCTACTCACAATGGACTCTACTTCTATAGAAAAGCCCGGCTTCTCACTATCAGAAAATGTTGTTGTTGAAAACATAGATAGATTCATCAAAGAGACAAAAAGCCGACTTATTATTGCAACTTTTGCTTCTCAAGTGGAGAGAATCATTGCAATTATAAATGCAGCTGAAAAATACAATAAAAAAATAGTTATAGAGGGGCGATCAATGAAATCAAACATTGAAATCGTAAAAATGCTAAAGCTGGCTGATGCTAAAAACATTATTCCTCTAGAAGAAATAGAGAGCTATCCTCCTGACAGAATTATCATGCTAGTAACAGGTGCTCAGGGAGAAGAGTTCGCTGCGCTAATGCGTATAGCAAACAAAACACACAAATACGTGCGACTAAAGCCGACAGATACTGTTCTATTGTCAGCATCAGTTATTCCAACAAACCACAAGTCAGTTGTTAACCTAAAGGATAACCTGTACAGATCTGGCGCAAAGATAGTTACATATCTAGACTCAGATATTCATGCTTCAGGTCACGGAAACAGAGACGAGCTTAAGTGGATTCACCAGCAGATCCCTTACAAATTCTTTATGCCCGTGCACGGAAACCACTACATGTTGTGCCAACACGCAGAGTTGTCATGCTCTCTTGGACATAGTAAAGACAATGTGGTCATACCTGATAACGGATCAATAATAGAAATATACGACAACGGTGAAAAAATCAGGGTTCTAAAAGAAAAGGTTCCAGCCAACCTAGTTCTCGTGGACGGCTTCGCAGTTGGCAATATTCAGGAAATGGTTATACGAGATAGAAAAATGCTTGCTCAAGACGGAATCTTTCTTATCGTTGTAAGCATCAACACAAAAACAGGAAAGCTAAAGAAATCACCCGACATTATCGCTAGAGGGTTTGTCTATGTGAGAGAGTCACAAGACCTACTAACAAACGCACGAATGGTTATTAAAAAGACAGTAGAAGATACAACTCAAGGAATGAATCCAATAGATTTTGATCTTGTAAAATCAGTTTTGGCAGACAATGTTGCAAGATTCCTGTTCCAAAAGACAGCAAAGAAACCTATGGTTATACCTGTGATACTTGGCGTCTAAAACAAAAAACCACCCAATGGGTGGTTTTTTGTTTTAAAGAAATTACTTATAATATATAATTAATAAATTATGGACAAAATACTTTCACCATTCAAACAAAGCCCACTCCTTAACACGCTTTTCCTTTCGAATATATTCATATCATTTCATTATGCACTGATAATATATATTAACTCCTCTTTTCTATCCTCAGTATTTACCGAAACACAGGTTTCCGCACTATACATAATAGGATCAATCGCAAGCACTTTTTGTCTAGTAAAAGCTTCGCAGATATTGGAAAGGACGGGTATTTATATATTTGCTATTACGGCGACCATATTGGAAATAATAACAGTTTTTGGTTTATCTATATTTAGCACTCCTCTACTCATAGGACTTTGCTTTATTATTCACACAGCTATGATTTCGCTGGTCATGTTCAATATGGATGTCTTGATAGAAATAGCGGAGTCAGACAAAAATACTATAGGTAGTATAAGAGCCACATATCTAACATTAACAAACATAACCATAGTGCTTGCTCCGTTTTGTTTGTCATGGATACTCGTCGCCAAAGAATATAAAAATGTATATCTTTTGTCCGCGATATCAATGTTGCCGTTATATTTTTTGTTCAAGAAATTTAAAAATATAAAGACTGGAATTATTCAACACATCAACGTTAAAGAAACTTTTTCTGTTTTTGTAAAAAATGTAAATTTATACAACATACTTTTGATACAGTTCATTCTCCAGCTTTTTTATGCCTTTATGGTTGTGTATACACCCCTATATCTAGAACGACATATAGGTTTTTCATGGTCGGAAATCGGCCTTATATTTACTATTATGCTTTTGCCTTTTGTTCTATTTGAAGTACCAGTTGGGGAACTATCGGATGATAAATACGGCGAAAAGGAGTTTCTAACAATAGGACTTGTTATCATGGGTCTTTCTACCCTATTTATTAGTTTTATTACAGCAAAAATTCTATGGATTTGGGCTGTTATTCTATTCATAACTCGTATAGGAGCTAGCTTTGTTGAGGTCAGCACCGAAAGTTATTTTTTCAAGATTATTGATAAAGAAAAAACCGATGCTATCAGTTTTTTCCGAATTACAAGACCTGTATCTTTCATGGTGGCGCCAGTGATTGCAACCATCATACTTCAGTTCATACCATTCCAATATATATTTATATTTATTGGGACTATTATGATAGTTGGAACTAGATACAGCTTACCGTTGATAGATACAAAATAGACTAGGCTTTCTTTGCTTTTTTCGCAACAGGTTTCTTTGCAGAAACACCACCAGCATCTATATGCTTTTTAATATTCTTCCAATGTTTTTTCAAATCTACTCCTAGTTTTTCTAGTTCTGCCTTATCTATACTTTTTATACCCTGATACTTTTTCATTACTCCTGAAACTAGTTCAGTATAAGTCCCCTCGTTTACATCCTTTAGATTCTCAAGTTTTTCCAAAACTTCACCTTTAGCCTTTAGCATCCATCCTTTTATTTTCTCTTTCTTCTTGGCTCCATCTTTTGTTCCATACAAATAATATGCACCAGCAAAACTTGCCGCTAATATTCCCAAGCCCATTAATGCTGCAGGGGCTTTGTTACTTTTTGATTTATTTTTTTCTGCCATAATTTTATTTTAAAGATTAATTATTCATTGTTAACATCCACATTCTCATCCTTCTTTTTATTTCGAGACTTTGGTTTTGCTCTCATTAAACCCAAAAAAGAATATAGAACATTTGTTATTCTATGACCTTTATCCTCCGCTTCTTCCCTGAACGCCTTAACGTCTTCCAATATTTTCTCACCTTCTTCTCTTGCCTTTGCTGATAAAAATTTAATATCTCTTAATATTTTTATTAAATAATAAAGCGTGATTGTAATCGCCACAGAAACAACCACAGTCGATACAGATGAAATAACGAAAAATATATCGGATTTTAATATACTGGTCATAGATACAAGTATAACACAGACTTATTTTGTGAGACTATCAAGTAACTTTTTGAGAGAAATTGAAGCTACGTCTATAATCGAATCTGCCCCTCCATAGTACATATAGATATAGCTATTTCTTACAACCGCACCACAAGGGAATACAACATAGTTGACCTGTCCCTCTATCTCATAGGCTTCACGAGGTTCAAAAACAGGGTCTGTCATCCTAGACAGAACCTTTGTTGGGTCTTTTAGGTCCAAAAGTACCGCGCCAACTCTATAACGAGATCTACCAGAAACACCGTGATATAGGAGT
>CAZSFU010000005.1:0-17331 GCA_964606205.1 uncultured Candidatus Saccharibacteria bacterium
CGAGGTGCAGCATGATCAACAACAACCTTCAGCAGATGTTGACGCTGCATCAACTGGCCGAATATCGTTTTGTCACCGTCATCAGCTTTCGCATTGCCAAGCGTCGCCTCGAAGCAGCCATCATCGTGCAAGGCCAAGGTGCCTCGCCCGAATTAGATGATCTCATGGCCAAGTGCAAGCTACTCTTGGATACCATCGAAGAAATTGATGACTGTCTACGTGAATACTTCGCCGTCAATGGGAGGCTCAACTAATGACCACCTCCCAACAAATTGGCGTCCGTCGCCTTGTCGAACGTCCGGGCCGCAAATCCTACGTGCAAACTGAGCAGTTGGTATGCCCCTGCTGTGGGCATCTCACCCGCGTGGAATTCGATCAACCGTCCTTTGCGCCCAACCTGCCCGCGCTCACCTTGACGCACTGCACGCATCAAGGCTGCCCCGCCTACTTCATGACGCACACCCGCGATCAGTTCTATCAGCAGTTTGGATCAGATTCCAGTGATTCTCAACTTTAATCTATAGGGGAAAATAAAAATGTGTGATTGGTGCAATGAAAATAATGGAGAGCCGATTAGTTGTCAAGATTGTGGGCGAATGATTTGTTGGGATCACAAAGCTGAAGATGATGTATTCTCGCGTCCATATGTAACCGCGTCCGGTGATGTGTATTGCGTATCATGTGGGCGTCGAGCAGATCAAGATGAAGAGGACGCTATTGAAGATGAAGGTTATTACGACGATTACACAGCAGATTGGTATGATGCTGATATGGATTTTGAAAATGAAGAGTCTAATGGGGTTTATATCGGTGAAGATGAAACCCCAAGCGAACAAAATGGGATCGCATTTTAAGCGGGATAATCTGTGCGATAGAAGATCAGCAGTCGGTCACACTAATGGCTGATCTTCTGTTCCTGTTTCTGACCTTCCCAGTTTTGCAAGAACGACCAACACAGCCCCCGTTGGTCGTTTTTGTTTGTGGTGCAAATCAAAAAGGACACGGCCTGTCGTGTCCTTTCAGTTCTGATAAACATCCTTCTCAGGTCTTAGCAACCGCTTCGGTCACCAGCGTGACCCCCGCGCCGCCCATCGCTTGCCCAAGATACACCACGCCGCTGATAATCTGCATCATCATTTGCTCAATGATTGCGTGCTTCTCTTCACTGGTTTCAATCTCTATTGAATAGCGCTTGCGCGGATTCAACGGGGGTGGGATTGGAGCCGGTGGCGTGGCTGGTGCAGGTTCAGACACTGGATCAGGCTTTGGTTCTTCTTTAGGTGGAATCACTTCAATCGGTGGTAATGGCTCCCACTCAATCCCATCACGCCAGAACCATCCGGATGATTTCACCTCTTCATTGCCGTTGAGGATTTCACCAAACTGCCATTTGCCATTGGTCGTCGCGTTGATGCTGCCATCCTTAATCGGTAGCGAATACACCCGCACCTGATCACCCGCGCCGATTTGCCCTTGCACACCCGCCAAATAGTATGGGTTTTCACGCAGCATCCGCTTTGCAGGCGTCGGGATCCGCTTCACAATCGCGGTCACCGCCCCGCTCGCGCCCACTGGGGGGTTAAGTACCTTGTCAATTGGTGGTAATATCACGCCTTCATCCTCCGCACTGAAGCACATCCATTCGCTGGCGAGGCTCAACACATCCAACAACCGTTGGGATTTACTCACCCCGAAGCTGCCGTTGATACCCCAATCAGGCCAGCTATAAATGCTGAAGCTCACCTTATTCGGGATGTACCACGTCTTCGCAATGCCCTTGATGAACTCGGCATAGTCTTGTTCGAAGATGTTCATCTCTCGCCAGCCAAGTGATGGATTGAGCATGATGCGCCCGTTGATCAGTGTCGCCTTTGCCAGCCCGAATTCGCCGATAAACACATCAGGCGTCTTGAGCTTCAGGTTACTAAAAATATCAGTTAACTTGGTGTAGCGATTGATCAGGCTGTTCTGCTCTTCGGGCTTAATCCCGCTGTATTCGTGCGGTCCCACCACAGCGTTATACTTCGCCGCCATGCTCACCGCGTCCATGATCGCCGTCGTCTGGTAATCAGGCCAATCTGGCGTCCCTGTTGCCCATCGGAAGCCCGCCGCCCGTATGCCTTCCTCACCTAGCAAGCGAATCGCTTCGGTTTCGAATGGCGCGTTGAATACTGGAGTTGCCTCATTCAGCAGCATGATGATCGCTTCGGTTTCGCGGATCACATTCAGGTACGGCTTCACGCGTTGATTGAACCACATGCCAGCCGCCATAGCTGCCGACTTGGCACTGTCGTTCCACAACCGCACGTAATAATTGCTATCGTCCCACGGCAGTTCAGGCTTTGGCGTGGCTCCCCATGCATCCTTGCCATCATACCCGCGCCACACCGGACGCGTCATCGGCAGGGAATCTCTTACAAGCCGTAATACGTTGGGCGCTTCGTTAAACCGTGCCGCCGTGAACACATTGAGGAATCGCGGGGGATACTTCAGACCCTTGTGCCAGTTGATCCACTTCTGAATATCAGCCGCGTCCATCCGGTCAATGATGCCATAGATGGACGCAGCGCTGAAAATTTGGCTCATACGTTAGTTAACCGATGGAGTAGTGCCGGAATGTTTGGCCTGCTCATCTTTGATCCAACGCCGTACAACTTCTTCAGTGATGTTAATGAATTCATCATCTGCCGTGGTTGCGGTCGCACTGGTTACTTCTTTGGCAAAGTCAAAGAGCTTCACCATGACGTTATCCAGCACATTGGGCGGAATCAGGTTGGATTGTTTGAAAGCGAGGAATACAACGGCCAGCAACAGCAGCACACTAAACAGCTTGTCAAGAATGAGGCTGGTATTGGTCGGCTGCTCCAGCACGGGCGGCATCGGTGCCACAACCACGTCCGGCGCAACTGTTGGATCGGTGCCAACACTTGGTGCAGGCGTGTTGGTGAAAAGCAATTGATCCTGTGCGGTCGCAGTGAACGCACTTCCCATCAGCAACAAACTAAACAGCGTGAGAAGCAGGATTATCGGAAACGATTTGCGCAACATGGCGATCTCCTATAGTGGTTTTTCAGGTGATTCTATCTTGATGCTATTGACCTCTATTGATCGCACATCAGTCGGTTTGATCGCCGCTGCCTCTGCCGTGCGCAGTTTAATTTGCAGCCCTTCCACGTATCCGGTCACGCGGTCAAGCCGCCGTAATATCTCGTCTTGCTGCCCCGGCATTTTGCCGATTGCGTCTTTCAGCCCTTTAATCTCACTCGTCAATTGCAGTGCTACGTTGTCAATACGCGTCATCGCTGCCGTGTGCTGGGTGTTGAGTAACTTCTGCGTATCATCAATCGCATCGCCCACGCCCACCACTTTACTATTGATGAGCAACAATGCCTGTGCAATCTTGCCCGACTCTTGCGCCTGATGTTCGCTCGCCTTGGCTTGGTTCTCAATCGCCGTCGCCAGCTTGTTTTCACGCTCATTCGATTGGTTCGATTGCGCCTGCATAGTCCCCAACAGTTTGCCCGTGGTATTGTTGAATTGTTGCGCTTCCTGTTTTGCCACGCCCTGCTGACGGAAGTTGATGATCATCATGCCGCCCACAAGGATCAGCATCAAAAACTGAATAACCTGTATAGTATCCAGTTTTGAAAATTGGGTGATTAGTTGGGTGCTGAAGAAATTTTCCAATTGGCGTCCTTAGTTGGTGGGTGCTGGTATTGGCTGCAAACTCACGCCCAACTCTTGACCGTACAGCACAAAGAAATAGTTGGCCGCTTCCCATGACGTGGGGAATCGCCGCTGCAAGAAGCTCGCATCACGTCCCACAACGCAGTTGAATTGCGCTTCACTACCGATTGCCGCCCGTGGTGCATAGCCGTTGTTGTCAACGCGCCCATTGACCACTTCCGCCACAATCCCGCACGTGTGCGCCGGTTGTGCCATCACCATATTGACAAATCCTGCTAACAAAAATGTGAACAAAATCGCGATCAATTTAATGCTCATGTGTCTGTCCTCTCAGTTCATTGTCAGACAATGGTGTATCACGACAATTGATTTATCGCGCTATGTCGCTCGTGAATGTCCTTGTGCGAAGATATTCAACTCCACAATCCCTTGACTAACTTCCCCCGTTCGCAAAGGCGCATAGACGGCCTTCTCTCCAAACCGTGATCCACACTTAAAGACAATTGTGTGTGTTTGATACAGTCCCCCCGCCGCTTCATTAATCAGGTTGGATATATCGCACGTCACATCCAGCGCAGCATTAACGCCGCCAAAATTCCAAGGATTACCCCCCGGCGCGTACAAACTGGTAACATCAACCCCGTTGACAAACATTTGTACATCGCTTGGATACTCAATGCTCACACGCACGTCCCAGTTAAATTCGGCTGGTGTTAAATCGTAAAATGTAGCAGGTAGCCACAGCGGCAATGTTTTAAATCGAACAATGACAACCGGCAAGCGCGTGACGAAAGAATTTACAGTGAACGGGAACGTAGCATCTTTGTTATAGGGTGCCACACCATACCTAATCGAGTCCTGCCATGTGTTGTCGAAGTTGTACGGTTGAAGGGATGGTATAAGATTTCTGACATCTGACCGATCTAAAACTTCTACCAACAAATCAACGTCATCCTGCACATGCTTATCAATCGTCGAAACCTTTAACGTGGTACTAATTCCGCTGTCGCTGAAGTTGCGGCTGATCTCCATCACCCATAGATCTTCATCCACGTCAATATAGGTCAGTGTCGGACGTGTTGCCGTCGGATCGCCCACCATCGGCACGATGCCCTTAAACTGCACGTGTATCTTATCCCCCGGCTGAAGATCCACCCGTACCTTTTTAACCGTTAATGTGTAGGTCGTGTTGGGTACGCGCGTCCGTGCGAGGCTTGCCATGCAGGCGTCCGCCAGTGCATCCGATGCGTATTGATTCGCCAGCGTCGAATTCGCAATGGGGCCAATCTCTTTGAAGCTCAACGTGTCCTGATGTTCATCATCCCCCAGCGCCGCGTCAATGTAATACTCCACGATGCTGTTGGAATTCACGCGCCTATAAATCGGATAGGTGGAAGGGTTTCCCGCCCGATAAACCGTGTTATCGGAATTGAAAATCTCATACGTGGTGTCTTTAAGCGTGGTTGCCGCCGAACCTTCACCCGCGCCCATTGGGATCGCCCAATTCACCAGCGTATCCCCATCTTCCGTCATGCTGATTTGATCGATCAGCAGCACCGCGTTATTGCTGTACAATTCCCGCCCGATGCTGGACGGTGGTTTGATCGCCCAAATCGGTTCGCCGCTGGGAGTCGTCGCCGCCTGCCCAAACACACCGATCTCAACTTGCCGTGTGGAACCATAACGGATGTGCAGCCCTGTTTGCTTGGTTGATTGCAGCATCGCTTTTAAGACTTTGGTTCCGTCAAAGCGTGCCGTTTGCAATTGCGATGCATACGCCGTTTCGACCGATGCTGTCCACCCGCTCACCAGACTCGCCAAGCTGCTCATGATGACCTGTAAGGTTTGCGCCGTGTAGCTTCGACCCAAGCCCACCACCACCCGCCGCAGTTCCTCCATCAAATCGCGCCCGCTGATGCTAATGGACAGGTTGTCGCCCGTCTCTTGCACCCGCGCCTTGATGATAATGCCGCGCAACCATTCCACCGGCTGCTCATTGTCCTCTTGTGCAAACAGCGCGATCTCATTATCCCGCACCAGATAATCAATCACGTCTTGTCGCAAGCCGCACTGCAAATCAAACGTGCCAGCTTCATCCAAACGCGCCGAAACATTCGCGCTGATGATCGCCTCAGTCCACGCGACTCTTACGCCGCTGCTGTTGAATATCTCTGCCCACAACCGCATGAATTACCCCTTGGTTGCGTACATCTTGACGAGCAGCGCCTTTAAATCAGCCACACTCTTGGCATTGTTGATGTCATCCAAGCTCACCGGCTGCTCTTTGTCTGCATCGATCGCCGCTTGGTCGTAACTATCAACCAAGGCTTGTGCTTCTGCTTTCTGGGCATCGGTCGCGTTAGCTTCGAATTCCAGTTCAATCTTTAACTCACGGGTCAACCGCACGGTGACAATCGGAATTCCCGCCGCCGCTAACTTGTCGTGTAAATCGCCCACGTTGATCTTTGTCATGTTATCCCTTTACGCTGCCAAGAATCCGTTAGCGCCGTTTTGCATGGTTGTTACCCCGTTGTCACCATAGAACGTCGTACTACTGGCGACATATTCCAACAGTTGCAGGTAATGGAATCCCGCCGCCACATTCGCGCTGTAAGATGCCATCGCCGTGCCGCCCGCCGTGGATGATGCTGTACCGGGTATGAAAATCCCGCTGGGGGTGCTCGTGCTATCTAACCCGATTGCCACAGTCGGGAATGATGTGGTTGCTGATGCCACCACGTAACCATAGAAGTCCAGATTAACCACATCTTCAGCCACGCCCCGCACAAATGACACACGGTTAGCCGTGCTGTTGTTCCAAGGCCTCATGGTTGCCGTGGCATATGTCCACGAATTCGTAGTTTCTTTAACTTCGATTTCACGGATCACACGGTTGTAATAATTCCACACGTAGCGCTTGGTCAGGCTGTCTTCACACTGCCCGATGGTTGTCGTCGTGCGGAAGGTTCCCACATAGCGCTTAGTTGTCGTGCCTGATTTGACGTACACGCCATCCTGCACCGCCAGCGCCGTAGCGCGTGTGGTATCGTTCGTCCATACCACCGCTTCAGCCACCACCGTTCCCGCGCTGTCATACATAAACACGTCATAATTTTTGTCGGCTGCCAACCCTGAAAGCGACAGCGTGATTTCACTGAATGAGTACATCACCCACGCACTGCCGTTATAAAGCGCGATCCGCCGCCCGCCGTATGGGGTGACATACACATTGGTTGCCGCCGTCACATCGGTTGTGGTCACGGGCGTGGCACTCGTCAATGTCAACCGCGTATTGCACACCTGCGCTACCAATGTAGCCGTGTTGGGAGCCACCAGCGTTTCAGTCGCCGCATCATCAATGATGTACATGCCGTCCGGTTTAAAATATATTTTCCACATGGTGGATGCAGGAGCCGACGGAGCCAACGCCCCTTCCACAAACAGCAGCGCTTCAGCCTGTGTTGCGCCATTGAGAATATTATTGATGTGCGCCAGATTTTCATTATCCGGCGTGGTCACATCCGCCGCGTTGACAGGTGTGGCGATCGCCGCCAGTGTGCTAATCGTCAGTGCTATGGTCATATGAAGCGCTCCAAATAACTGATGTACATAAACAGGCTGCCACTGGCCTCTACCTTGATCGTGTTTGATCCGGGCATCAGACGAAACCAATCCGGCGTGGAGGCTGAAAAGTTTGCCAGCGCGTTCGTCCCCACCGGCCCGATGCTCACCCGCCGCCGCACTGGATCAATATCCAAATACGTCCCACTTGCCAGCGTGCCCGTATACCGGATGTCATCTTCTGGCATCCCCTCCACAATTCGACTAATGCGAATTCCCGTCCGTGCGCTGAATGAATTCACCAGTTGAATCCGTGGCAGGAGGTAATAATTGCCGTTTTGCGTATACGTGAATGTCCCCGGTGCGGCTGATGCAGCGCTCGACAAATCCCACTTTGCCGTCCCATCATCCCATTGTGCCGATCCATCGTCCCACAAGAACCCGCGCCCACTGACTGACCGATACCAGAACGGATCGGGCACTTCAAACGTCACCGGAATTTTGATCTGTTTGTGCGGCACATTCTTCACATCTTCCTGACGTGGCAAATCGGTCAGCCGTGCCCAACAAAATTGTTCAGCCCCATACAACGGCTGTCTCCACAATGGCATCAATCCCCAATCCGCCATCTGACGCAGCGAAGCAACATTATCGGTAGCTTCCACGTAATCATTAAACTTCAGCCAAATATCCGCCCGCACCGTCCCGATTGGCGACAGTCCCCGCCCCGTACCCAATGCGCTCAATCCCCCGTTGACGCCTGCCATCCGGCTGGTCTTGGTGATCAAGCTCGCAAAGTTGTCGCTGTAATTCACCTGCGAATTGGCCGGAAACGTGTATAGCTTGCTGCCACTCCCGAAGCGCTTCAACGTATTCATTTAATAGCCCCTCGCCCGTGCCGCTGCCAATGCCCCACGCATTCCCGCTTGCCCTTCCGCTTCTGAATTGGCATGGATGTGAATCCCCCCGTTGATCGTCCATCCGCCCATCATCCCCGCTGTCTCACTCGCCGTGCTGATGTTGCCGCTTGAACTCGGTGTGAACAGTTCCGGCCCCTGCTCCCCCACCAAGTACGACATGCCACTAGTGACCGCCCCGCCCACAGCTTTCCCACCGCCAAACCCTACCGACCCGCCGCCGCTGGAGCCGCCGCCCTGCTGACCCCCACCGCTAAAAGTAGCGCCGCCCTCTTTCCATTTGCCGCTGGCATCCGTTGCCAAGCCCAACTGAACGGCCAGATCGTGGAACGATTGCGCCAAATCTCTGATGTAGTTTAAAAATGCATAGCTGATGATCGAAACAATCTGCTTGAATGAATTTGCCGCATCGCTTAACAGCTTCGGCAAGCCGCCCGGATACCCTAGTGCGAACGCTGCCACCAATCCGCTGATGAGCACCACCAATCCCACCGGGCCACTCAAGAACGCGATCAGCGCCCCAACGCCGGATAACAACGTGCCGCCCACCGCGATGACCGTTCCCAATGCCGACAACGCGCCGCCCACCACTACGCCGCCAATAGCCAGCAACCCCAACTGTGAGGTTAATTCAGGGTTTTTGCTGATCCATTCGCCCACGCTGGTGATGATCGGTTGCGCCTTTTCCCAAATACTGACCAGCGCAGGCACTAATGCGTCCCCTGCCTTAATCGCCGTTTCGCTGATGCTGGACTTTAGCAAATCGAATTGCGCCGCCGGGCTGCTCATCTGAATAGCTTCGGTTCGGCTCGTCACGCCATCAATCGACGTTTTGAAAGTTTGGTCAAATCCCTTGAAGCCCTCGCCCAACAGCGCCACGCTGCCCCGCACCGCTTCCTGTGATCCCAACAGCGCCGCCATGCCGTTCGTTCCCGCTGTCGTCGTGCCAGATATAGCCTGTAGTGCGCCCACAAGTCCTAGTTGTTTGATCGCCGCTTCACCCGACGCAAACCCCAATTCTTGCAACGCCGCTTTCATATCCGCGTTGGGCTTCATCAACGCTGACATATTCGCGCCCAACATCGTGGCTGATTCGGCTGCGCTGTTGCCCTTGGTCGTCAGGAAAGCCATCATTGATCCCACGTCTTCCAGCGGGATGCTTAACGAGGCTGCCAAGCCGGTGACGTTGGGCAAGGCCGCCGCGAATTCGTCCATCGTGCCGACGCCTTTGCCCACCGTTTGGGTCAACACGTCAGACACTTTCGCCGCTTTATCCGCTGTGAAGTTGTAGGAATTCATCGTACTGATGAGTGCTTTGGTGGTTCCTGCAAGGCTGGCATTACCCGCTTGGCTGGTACTAATAGCCGCGTTCAAAATCGCCATATGCGTGCTGGCGTCTGCCACACCACCCGCGATGTCATACATGGCGTCCGCCACCGCTTGCGGACCTTCACGGCTGGCACCGCCTAACGCCAGTATTTCTGTTTTCATGCCTGCCATTTGTTGGCGGCTCAATCCCAACACCGCGCCCGTGTTCGTCATGGCCTCGTCGAATTTCATGGATTGATTGACTGCTACGCCAAACGCCGCCGCAATCGGTGCCGACACCATAGCAATCTCGCCACCAATCGACTTCATTGAACTGCCCATCGCTTTGGCGCGCCCAGATGCATCCTGCATACTGGATTTGGCGTTGTTCATGCCTGTTGTAAATTGGCTGTCATTCAGGCTGAGGATTGCTTGCAGTGTCGCGACTACTTTTGCCATACATCAGGTTCCGATAAGGTTGCTTATCAAGTCTCAAAGCAACCCTAACATCTGCCCTGCTAGGTAACGCACCAAACAAAAACGCTCCCGTGTTAAGGAGCGTCTAGCTGGGTAATTTGCCGTGAGCTAAAGCCTGTTTAGCCCGATTGATTTCCAACACATCTTCCCTGAGTTGCAGCGACATATGCATCAATTCGCTAGGTGGTACACCCATAATCACCAGCTCGGCATTCGTGATCCGGTCAATCTCATCAGGGAAAAAACTGAGGCTGCCCGGATACTTCGAAGCCCATGCATAGTCGCTGCCTAGTTTTTTGCGGATTCCCTCACGCTGTTCATCGCGTCGCCCGTCATGATCATTTCCAAAATCTTGCCGTAACCCGGGGGCGTGATGTAATCTAAGCTAGCCACGTCCGACCAATCAAGCTGTTCCGGCGCGTCCTGTCGCAGCCATTCACGCGGCACGCTCGCCAGCACCTGCACGATCAACTTGGCCTGTTCATCCGGTAGCGTTGCCATCGTCTGCACCGCTTCCTCACGGCGATCATAATAAGCCTGCTCTGCTGATGCATACGCCTGCACCGCTTTGTCGTAGGCTTCAACCTCGTCATCATCCGCGTCTGCATCAATCGCCCGTGGGGGGCGAACCAAGAATTGACGATTGAGCAGTTCTTGCGCCCGTGATCCTCTGGTCATGCTCTCGCGAAACTCGGTTGACCATGTGCGCCCCACGTGGCTGAAATCAAATGTCGCCCGTTCGCCTTTGTCCTTCGCCTTCTTAACCATGTATGCCCCTTAACTTAGAATGTATCGCCGTTCTGGATGGTCTTGGTCGGAGTCGCCGCCTGAAGGAACGACACTTCAAACGCCAGTTTCTTCTTATCCACCGACTGGCTGAACTTGATTGACTCCAACAGCATCGACCCGGTAAAGCATGGCTTGCCGGTAGTGCTGCCTTCTGGCCCATAGATCAATGTGCCAACCGTGCCTTCCTTGAGGTTTTGCACGTAGGTTGCAATGGTCGAATCGTCGTACATCACCATGAAGCCCATCTTGTTGTCTTTCAGTTTGGGCAAGCGTGCCACGTGCGTCGCACCGGCTCCAGCCGTCATGTCTTCGGAATCAACCGAAGGCTCATAGTTCAGTTCTTCTGCCCAATACCCGCTGATGTTGAACCCGTTCCAACTGAGGTATACACTGTTCGTGTTAGTGACGGCCATTTTATTTCTTCTCCATATTCACTTGATATTGATGCCCGGCGTGGTAAATGCTTTCCGCGCCTGAAAATAGTTCTTCCAGCCAGATGTCACGGTCTTCGGTGATCGTCGTCACATCCCAATCTGCATGAATCGGCAAATGGGGATTGGCTGCCTCGCTGCCCACATCTTGCCGTCCACTCTCATCTAATAACGTACTGATCACCGCACTGGCGGCCATCACGTTCGCCATGTCACCGCCAACCGCCTTAACGCTGATCACGAATTCAGCATTCTTACGATGCGGATTCACCTTGTTTGCCCCGCCGCTCACCTCGAAAAACACCACGTACAGCTTGCGTTTGCCGTCCGCCCCCGGTGCGCCCAATCGGCTGCTTGCCGTCGTCAGCGGTTCGACCCGTACCCCCCACAGCGGCGATGCATTTCGCAGTCGTGAAATCAACACCTCATAAAGCGCTTGTTGGGCAATCATACGTCCTCAAGCCCCAAGTTGCGTTGGGCATCTTCCTCAATGCGTCCCTTCGCCCGATCAATCGCCGGTTGCATAAATGGCCGTGCGCCCATCTTCTCGGTGCCGTCTTCCAAATATTCGGCGTATTCCGTCCCTGCGTTGATCGTGCGCTCGAAGCTGCCCGTATTCTCTTGGTAGATGGAAGCCCGTAGCGTGCCAATGTCTACGTTGGGGGGGAAGCCTTCTTGGCTAGCAACATGCGAAACCTTGCCGCGTTTATACGTCTTGCCGGGGGGTGATGTATTCATGCTCAGTTTAATGTCGGTGACGATGCTTTCAGCAAACGCGGTCAGCCAGCGCCCGCCCTTTGTCGGTGTAGCGCGTAGTAAGTTTTCAATGCCGCTTAGGTCTAGCTCAATGTCTGCCATTGCTTCCCCTCATGCTCACGGAAAGGCAGGCGCGGATTACGTCCGCACCCGTGTCATTACCGCCCCGGCGAAAGCGCCATCTGTTAACTTATCCTCGACATTCACAACTTGGTACACGCTGCCATCACTTGCCAACGTCACCACATCATCCACCGTGAACGCCGTTCCGGAAGGACAAATCAACCGGTACACTTCCACCATCGCCTCTTGGCTCCCCACTATCGCCATTGCTGATGATCCTAGCCGTTGTGACGACCGGATCACCCGGCACGCCACCTCTGACGCCACAACCTCCAGCACATGCAGCGGTTCGCCCATCGTGCCCGTCGCCCCCGTCTCACGGCTAATCGTGCAAATATCCGTGAGCATCTCGCCCACGTTTCGCTGCACAATCGCCAATGTCCGAGAACTAAAGCGCGGCATATCTAGCCCTTCCGTCCATCAACTTCACTGTAAAACCCCTACCTTTTTTCATCGCACATCTTCGGGGTGGGGTTATGTTCCGATAACCGTCATTCTAGAAATAGACCATTGCTGACAACTTCAAATTTACTTGATTCGACAATCAAGCTCACAGCGCTTCCATCCAACCCTTGCGCGTCCACAAACCACGCCCCGATTGCTGTGCGTGCATATGGCACATTGATGATCACCTGATACCATCCCGCCTGAATTTTAGTTGTGCTAGCATCCGGATGAGTCACCGTGACAATCGGCTGCCCCGGCGCTTTGTAATGGAATTTAACCGTTGGCGGATCAAACGGCACACCGTCATCATCGACAATGTTCTTGAAATCAACTTTGACTTGATCACCCGGCACTATGATTGCCATAACACAACCTTACGGGTTCGACCCGGTACGCGTGAATGTGCTAATCGTCAACACTTGGCTGACAGCAATATTGGTGTTATCTAGGTTGATGTCACACCCTGATGTGCCAACCGTCCCCTGCTCATGACACACGCTGCCTGCACTGTCGTAAATCCGATAGTATCCAGCTATCCCCGCCGCCGCTCCCGTGCCCGTCCATGAACCGGATTTGGCTTTAGAGCCGGATGAAGCCGCTGCCATCCAAGTTGAAGGCAGGGTCAATGTCATCAACAATGTGCCACTAGCAGCAGTCGCACAGTCAGCAGGTTGTGTTCCTGAATACAAACGAAGCTGGGGGGTAACCCCAATGGTTGACTCCCACGTATCAAGCATTGCGTTTCGAACAGCCACGCCATATTGCAGATTACTTGCCATTTTTATCCCTCGCTAATAATCAAATCGCCAACGTAAGCTGCATTGACGACCAACTGTTCAACATCATAAATAGGGGCAATCACTAACTTACCTCGATACCGACCCTCACAAATCAATTGCCCTTCATAAGAGGTATTATCAGTAATCAACGCGGCATATATCGCACTGACAATCACCGTTCCCCTGATCGGATGTTTAATGCCAGCGCCGTTTGTCCCCACTCCAAATTGGGTATCTGAGCCGTCCGTGACAGCCGATGTACCGACAATTGCCAGCGCTGCCACACTGGATTGGGTATCCGTGCTGTCTGCGACTGATGACGCGCCGACAATCGCCAATGTACCCACACCAGATTGGGTATCCGTCCCGTCCGTGACTGACGACGTTCCGACTATCGCCAACGTCCCTGCACCAGATTGGGTATCTGCCCCATCAGTGACCGATGACGTACCGACTATTGCCAACGTTCCCGCGCCGGATTGGGTATCTGCCCCGTCCGTGACGGTTGACGTGCCTGTGATGTCAGTGCTGCTCGTCCCTGTCCCCGATTGGGTATCCGGGCCGTCCGTGACGACCGACGTTCCAACTATCGCCAATGTACCCACACCAGATTGGGTGTCTGCCCCATCCGTAACAGCCGACGTTCCGACTAGCGCCAACGTCCCCGCACCAGATTGGGTATCCGTGCCGTCCGTGACTGCCGACGTTCCAACAATCGCCAATGTACCCACACCAGATTGGGTATCTGCCCCATCCGTGACTGACGACGTACCGACTACAGCCAGCGTCCCTGCACCGGATTGGGTATCGGTTCCATCCGTGACTGATGACGTTCCAACAATCGCTAGTGTCCCCGCGCCGGATTGTGTATCCGTTCCGTCTGTGACCGACGACGTACCGACTAGCGCCAACGTCCCCGCACCAGATTGGGTATCCGTGCCGTCCGTGACTGCCGACGTTCCAACAATCGCCAATGTACCCACACCAGATTGGGTATCTGCCCCATCCGTGACTGACGACGTACCGACTACAGCCAATGTACCCGCGCCGGATTGCGTATCTGCCCCATCAGTGACCGATGACGTTCCAACTAGCGCCAATGTACCCGCACCGGATTGGGTATCTGCCCCGTCCGTGACATCTGACGTACCTGTGATGTCACCGCCGCCAGACGCATCCAACGTCAACACGGGCGTAACCGTATAGGTCAGCGTTTGTCCGGCGACAACCACGCGGAATTCATACGTCGTCAATTCCGCGCCGCTGATGCCTTGCAGCGCCCATTCCAATTCGGTGTAGTTGTCTGTGGTAATGTTGACGGTCAGTGGATTGGTATCGTCTGCGATCAATCCCGCGTCAAAGTCGCCGGTGGTCTTCGTAGCTGGCGCGGTCAATTGCGCCGTGGTTGCGGTCACACCCCCCGCTGCGATGTTGGCAGATGCAGCCAGCACGATTTCATGGGGGATCATCGCGGTTGGGTCGCCTAAAATCACATCTTTGGTGCTGACTTGCCCCGCGTATAGCCACACATCCGGCATGATTTATGACCCCGTTAGTGTATCGACCGTCGTGCCTGCTACATCCGGCGATCCGGCCTTATACGCCACAATATAGTGTGCGTCGCTGTAGGGTGTGCTCAATTGATAAGTGCCATTGGCGTCTGATGTGGATTGCTCAATAAAGGAATTGTCACTTGTGCGGAAGAGCTGCACCACCACCGTACCCAACGCCGCGCTGTTGGTGTCACGTGTGACCCCTTCAATCGCATAGTTTCGATGCACGCCCGCCGGATTCGCATGTGCGCTCAACAGTGGGAAGCCATAGCCCAACGGGAATGAACCACCGCCCATGATCGATGACATCGCCCGACGGATAGGTGGCGCTGATGCTCTATCAATAGTCAATCGTGACCCCGACCGTGTCGGGGTCACGACAAATTTGCGCGGATATTGCTCCCCGCGATTATGCCAATTGGTGCTTGCTGTTGAGCGCAGTATTCGCGACATGGTTACAGATCGCCCGCAATCCAGATGTCAGCAACTGATACTGCCGTGATGTTCCACACCACCAATGAGCTGCTGACCGGAATAATCAAGCCTTGTGGAAACTGCCACACAATCCCCGCGCCAATCGTGGCAGGGAGCGACACGCGCCGCAAAAATGCTGTCGGCACTGTTGGCCCCGTTGCCCATGCCAACGCCGTTTCAAAGGTGGTGCTGCCCGGTTCGCCCGGATCTTCTGGCAACATGTCCACTGGTGTAGTCGGTGTCACGCCGATCGCTGCCGGACGCCCCAAGCCAAACACGCTGGCCGTCGCTGCGTTGATGGTGATGCCAATCTCGAAAATACGCGGACGGTCGCCCGATCCGGTGCGCAGTTCAAAGCACGCATTGGCGATGGTCACATTGGTGGTACGCACTGCTAAAGAATAAGCTGCCATTTGATTCCCTCTTTACTGTAGTTTGCGCCAGTCCAATGAACCGGCTTTCCGCGCTTCGATCTGGTATCCCTGATTTGCAGGGTCATTCGTGGCATTAATCAACATCCGCAATCGGATTGTGGTCACACATGCCACGTTATCATTTGTGTCTTGTACTTCTCGCCATGTTGCCGCGCTTTCACTGCCGTCATCATTGCGAAACCTGAAACCCTCTTGCTCCAGCGTCGCCGGTCCACCACCCGCCGTGTAAACAATGTCCAAAACCGGCACATTCGCACCGGTGCCATAATAATCCTGCCACTCACCTTGGCTTGTGGTGCTGTTCGTGTCCACGATGATGACGATCGCATTACCCGCCGCCCATCCACCACGGTTCACAAGCTCCTGCACCACACTGGTGACATCAATCGTGTATTGCGTGTCAACCACAATACTTGTTTGTGTCCAGACTGAACTTACCGCCGTTGTACGTGGGCGTGCCGTCGTGTTCACATCACCGTTAGTGGTCACCAGCACCCCGGCATTGTCAGCCGCGTGGGCACTCACCAGATAAGCAATCACATTCGCCCCGGCGTTGTAAGTCCCTTGCGCCGTCATCTTATACGTCGCTGATGTGATGGTTAGCCCGTTGGTGATATTGCTATCAGTGGTGAAACGTGCCAACATGCTGTACTCGTCGCCATTACCGTGAGAACCCGGTGACACCGGATTAGGGTTTAAGCTCACCGGGCTGCTATTGGTGACATTACGCCCTGAATCATTGGCAATGCTGCCCATGTGGCTGGTTGCACTGGCGGTCATGGTCAAGGTCGTCATTGATCAGTTCCGATAATGGTTATTCTTCGCCGTAATCCGGTTCAACTTTTTGCAGCGTGTCCGGACGATAGCTGTGCTGCCCACCGCTTGAACTCTGCCACCCTAGCCCAAACTCTTGCTTCTTCTCTGCCAGCAAGCCCTTCCATGCGGCGATTGCGCTTGCCCAATCAATCTGCAACCAATCGGCCTTCATGTTGGGTTCAGCCGCCAGCTTGGCGATCACCTGTTTGATGCAGGCGATAACTGCCTTTGCCACCGTGCCCTCTTCCGACAAAATAAAACTAATTTCCTCGTCAGAATAAATGGCCGTGGCCTCTTCCGTGTCACTGATGTGCCGTCTCACCCGTGTCACATCAGTGGGTGTCACTAGATCGTAGCTGAAGCTCATGAGCCGTCATCCCACAAAATGGTTGCGGTCACACCATCCGCATTGTTGGCTTGGGCGATGGTCAACGTCAGGTTGGCACTCACGTATATTTCACGCCCCATGCCGCTGATGTCTGTCCCTGCTGTGTTCTTGGCTTGCTGCATCGGATAAAACCAACCGTCAGTTGCCGCGTTGCTGATGCTCAAAATGGTTTGTGCAGGTGATACCCCCGCCTCAACTAGTGTCACATCGCATGTCGCCGCTGGGGGAGCGTCAAGGTATGCCAGATGCACACCGATGATCTCACCATCGACTGGCGTGGTCGTGTTTGCCGTTGCGGTTGCTGTTCCCGCGCCGCCTGTTGCACCGGTCGCCGTTACTACTGTTCGTCTAATCGCCATGGTTCCGACAACTCCTTTATCAAAACTGATCC
>CAZSFU010000005.1:17431-21605 GCA_964606205.1 uncultured Candidatus Saccharibacteria bacterium
ACTACTGTTCGTCTAATCGCCATGGTTCCGACAACTCCTTTATCAAAACTGATCCATTAACGTTGTGCGTCGATATAAGCCCTTAATTGAAAAGCCATCGACTGCAACTCTTTGACCGTCTTTGTCTCACGAATAACTTCAACGCTGGGTAAGTCATCAAACGAACGCGCTTTGGAAGCATCCAACGCTTCCTGATCCCATTCATCAACAAGTTTTTGTGCTATTAACTTGTGTTCGTCAGTAGCCCCGCGCAGAAATTGCAATTCGATGATTTGCAATTCGCGATTCCAGTGCACGGAATCCACTGGAATCCCTAAACCTTCAATCACCTTATGCATATCGTGAACATTAACCTTTTTCATGGATCAAATTCCTTCGCTGAATATACGGAACTAAGCGAACGTCACACCAACAGCCGCACCGCCGCTCAGATACCAAGCGCCATTGTAAGCCTGCAATGTCACACGATTGGCCGCCGCTGCACCGAATGTGCCCACGTCTGCCCCTGCTCCAGCCCCCGCCAAACCGTTGGCGATGGTCACCGTGTGGGCGAATGCCGTAGTGGAATACACTTCCAACTCTTTGCCATCGTCCCCACCGGCTGCCAACAACCCCGCCGTGGGTGCTGCCAAGGTGATCGCCGCCGCGCTACCCTTGGTGATAATCACCTTGCCGCTCTTGATTGTGATCGCGCCGTCTGCGCTCATCACCTGTTGTTCGTGTTGAATCTGGCCTTGAAGAACATCAGCGGTCAGTGCCGCTCCGAAATCTGTTACTGCCATCTTTGCACCTCATTTACAACATCAGATACAAAATCACCCCGCCATCGTGACGGGGTGAAATGAAATAAGTTGAATTATCAGAACCTAGGCAACTTCATGCCCGTACCATGCACGCCAATCATCAACGCCAAAACTGTAAAACAGCTTGGTTTCATAGACGATCTCGGTTGTGGTTTCATCCACCACCATCGGCTCACTATTGCCGACGTTGTACCAGTTAGTGGTTTCGTTGCGCATGACACCATCGGCCATGAACCAATTATTGGTGTCAGTCAGTCGCAGCCACGGAATGACTTTCCAGCGCCCGTTGCCTTGCGCGTTGGCATCATTGTTCGCATTGCCCGGATCACGCAGGGATTGGGTAATCTTGATAGCCGCGTCCTCAAGTTCCGGAGGAACCCAAAGTTCGTTCGGCATAATCCCGATTTCATTTCCTTTATCATCCTTGGTGTGCATCATTGCCACGCGCGTCGCACTAACAGCATCTGCCGTCAATGCTGACGTGCCACGGTTGCTGTACGTGCCGCTGCTGTCTGGGTTGCGAGGATGGGTGGCGCTGATGAGCGGTTTGCCATCGCTGAAGTTGTAGCTGGTGCTAAACGCATTGTTAAGCAAGCTTGCAGCGTCCAGTTCCATTTTCTGCTCAGCGCTCAACCCCAAACGACGTGCATACTGGTTGATTTTGCCGTACTGGTCAAATTGGAGAAGTTTCTTCTCAATGACGAATTGCACGGGGTATTCAACATGTGTGTACGTTTGGGTATAAAGTTGGCTGAATGTGATCCGTCCCTTGGTACGGTTGCTTTTGTACTGATCCCACGCTTCCGGCGAAACACCACCCAAGCCAACGCCATTTTCTGCCGCAAGGGTTGAACCCTGAACGTTAAACAGTTGGTCGCGAAGGCTCGGAACCAAGCTCATGCCTAGTTCAAAGTGATGATAAATCCCCGGTATTAGGAGCGTGCTGAATTGACTTGCGGTAATCATTGCTGTTTGTCTCCTTCTATGGGTGATTTACGCGGTTAAAAAGTGCTCGGTGCGGTGGATCATGACCAACGTGCGTTCTGATGCCAGAAACCCGCCAACCACGATCAAATCGACATTGGATGAAGCCGCAACAGTCATTGCACCGGTAGCCCCGGCAATGTCCAGTGTTGCCCCAAGTTCACGTGCATTTGGGTCATACACCGAATAGATTGCGTCAGGCGCATAATACGCCTCGATCAAAGTTGTGCTGTCAGTTCCGGCCTTGGTCTGCCGTACTGCACCCACCAGCGCCGCGTCATTTGTTGCCGCGAGATCAAACTCGCCCACTTCCAGATTGACCAAATCGCCCTTGGTCAAAGTTTCGGTATCTTTGAAATACCGCTCAACGATCAAATCGGGTCCGCCGCCAAGGCGTCCCATGTACTGAAATCCTGCCGACGTGTCTACGACTGGCATTATGTTCGCTCCCGTCTAAATTCGGTTATTCCTTCTTGGGTAGCTTGGATTTCGCTTTCGCATAATCCTCGGCAGACATCCCCATACGTTTCGCGACGTCTAATTCATCAGCCGTCAATTTGGGGGTGCTCCCGTTATTACCGCCACCACCTCCAACCCCTGCCCCCGCGTCATAATTGGGTGCAGGTTGCTTGCTCAACAACGTCATGTTGGTGGTCAGCCAACGCTTCAGTTTTTCCGGTGGATAATCCGTGGGGATAATCGAGCGCATCTGTTCAGGGATGCTCTTAATAATCGCCTCGTTATCTTCCCGAATAACCGCCTCTAACTCTGAAGTCCGTTGTGCAAACGGCTTGAGTGATTCCACTTCCGCCGCTCGCTGCTGTGCCAATGTTTCAAAGTCGCCTTGCTTGGCGAGGCGCTCTTGCTGTGCTTGTTCGATTGCGGTCAAGCGTTGATTGGCTCCTGTGTATTGAGCCTTCAGACTTTTAACCTCATCGTCGCGTTCTTTGATGCGCTTTTCACGCGCCTCTGCAAGTTTCTGCCACCCTTCAAGCGTGGTCGGCAGATTGGCATCACCTTGACTCTGTTGTTGCTGCTGATCGCCAGCGTCACCTTCCGCGTACCACGTCCGCTTTTGCGCCAGATTGATGGTCGTTGCGCCGTTTCGTCGTGCTAATCGGATTGTGTGTGTCTTCGGCATCTCGCCTGCTCCTGTGGCATCTCGCCATCGTGTCTTGTGTTGGGCGTACCGCCGACAGCCTTTTACAGCCCTTCTAAGTACGCGTGTTCATGTTTTCCCAAGTATTTCCCAACCCTCCCCCACCTAACGCGCAAATCTGGCATCGGTTCCGATAACGCGCCTTCTGTGCGCTAAACAATTCCGCCACACGCATGATCGTCATAACAATTGTTGTCTATGGAGGAATTTCTCATGGCTGATATTTCACAAACCGCCGCCAGTGTCACGTGGGTGTCTGGTGTGCGCGAAATTGTTGGCAAAGGTGGCGGCACTGGAACCCCCGGCCAATCGGTTTATCTCGACACCACCACCAACACCTATAAGTTGGCAGATGCAGACACCGATATTGAATCCGTCGTAGCAGGCATTTTGCTTGATAACATGGTCAGCGGTCGCCCGTGTTTGATTGCCCCACCCGGTGCGGTCATCAACTGGGGCGCAACCCTCACCGCGGGGACCATCTACGTCCAATCCACCACACCCGGTGGCGTCGCACCGTGGGCAGACCTTGCAGCCGGTGACTACGTTAATGTGTTGTGCATCGGTGCAGGCACGGGTAACGCTGAAGTCATCGCCAAACGTGGAACCGCTGTTCACGCCTAATGGTAGCGAATCGCCCTCAACGTCAGGGCACCGTTCAAGATTTGATCAATGGGCTGCTCGACCGTGGATACAATGACGCGGTGCAGCCCACATTAAACGCGGTCGCTCGCTCCACCAATTCCGGCCTCATTAGCCAACGCCTCAATGAATTGGATAAGGAAGTGCAGCGCTTGATGGACGCCGGTGAAAAACTGACGCCCGATAATGCCGTGCTGCGTGCCTTACTCGCGGATCTTGAAGACACCATGACCGTCAATGGTCGTGTGGTGGATGGTGCATCCGAGGCCGTCCAGCAAACCGGCATGGACGCCGCCGCCCGTATTCAACGCCAGCTTGCCCTTCCCGGCATGACAGATGCCCAGCTTGCCCGCATTGGCATCACGTGGAATAAGCCTGACCCTGAAGCCGTCGCCCGCCTCATTCAATACTCGCAATCGGACGCGTGGGCGGCACAACTCACCAAATACGGCACCGACATTGTAGACATCATCAACAATCAGGCCATTCGTGGCATCGCCTCCGGATGGTCACCGCTGCGCACCGCTTCCCAAATCCGCAACATGACCGAAAACCTCCCCGGTTATCAGGCCAATAATTTACTGCG
>CAZSFU010000006.1:0-11240 GCA_964606205.1 uncultured Candidatus Saccharibacteria bacterium
GCACCATGTTAAGACGTGTAAGTGAGAATAAAAATTTACATGCATATATAATTGGACTCGCACTTGGTGATGGTAATCTATCTAATTCCAATGGTAGGGCTGTCAGGTTAAGAATTACTTGTGATAAGAAGTATAAGGTGCTCTATGAACATATAACGAATTCTCTTGCAGAGTTTTTGCCTGATAATAAAGTTGGATTGATAGATAGAGACACCTGCGTCGATATCTATTGTTATTCAAATAAGTTAGAGAATCTTTTGGGCTGGAAAGCTAGAGCTGGTTCAAAATATATACAGAAAGTTAAAATACCATATTGGATTTTAAAAAATAAAGATTATTGTAAAGAATGTTTAAGAGGATTAGTCCAAACTGACGGGTCTATATATAAAGATAGGGGATACATAATGGTTAATATTACAAGTAATATTCCGTCTCTTGCTGAAAGTATAATCTATGCAATTGAAAGCATTGGCTATAAGCCAAATGTTCAAATTCATAAAGATCCGAAAAGTCTCAAGTACACGATACGAGTTTCAAAAAATACTCAAAAGTTTATTTCTGATATAGGAATATGGAAGAGCTAACTACTCAAGTATTGTAATATCTGCCCCAATTTTATTTAGTCTCTCAGCCACGTTTTCGTAGCCACGTTTTATGGAGTACACATTTCGAAGTATAGATGTGCCTTTTGCTCCTAGCATTGCCACAAAAACGATCATGGCCGGCCGTAGTGCCGGAGGGCAGACTATTTGGGCGCCCTTTAGCTCTGTAGGGCCTTGTACCAGAACTCTGTGCTGGTCTGCCAAAACTATATTGGCACCAAGTCTGTTTAACTCTGTAAAATAAATAGCTCTGTTTTCCCACATCCAGTCGTGTATGAGAGTTGTGCCTTTTGCTTGGGTTGCTATAGGTACAAAAAATGGAAGGTTGTCAGAGTTGATTCCTGGATAAGCAGACGCGTGGATTTTGTCATATACCGCCTTTAGCTTTGACGGATGTATAACTAGATCTACAAGTTTTGTTCTACCATTCTCTGCAAAATATTCTTTGGACTTTGTGTATCTCAGCCCCATTTTTTCTAGTTTCAAAAGTTCTAGAGATAGGAAATCAATAGGGCATCTTGTTATAGTAAGTTTTGAGTTCGTTACTATAGCGGCAGAGATAAACATCATAGACTCGATAGGATCCTCACTGTTTGTATACTCTATTTTTTGATTAATCTCTTTTATTCCATGTATTGTAAGTGTAGTAGTTCCTATGCCTTCTATTTTCACACCGCATTTTTCTAGAAAGAAACACACATCCTGAACCTGATAGTTTGGTGGACAAAATTTTAGAACAGTTTTACCTGGTATAAGTGCGGACGCCATAAGCAGGTTTTCTGTTGCAGTGTCGCTTGCTTCATATAAAACAATTTCAGCTGGTCTAAGTTTTTTATGAGTAACCTCGTAATGAGTTTCTTTTGTTAATATTTTTACACCTAGAGACTCTAGTCCGTATCTGTGTGCCGCTATTGTTCTCTGTCCCATTTTGCAACCGCCTTCGTGTGGGATGTTGAATTTATTTTCAGAGTGGATGAGAGAGCCTATCATCATGAGAACAGATCGTATTCTGCCTGCTGACTTCATGTCTATGTTTTCAAGTTTGAATTTTTTCGGGGGAGTTATTTTAATTGAGTTTTTGCCAACCCACTCCGCTTTTACTCCGATGCTTTCAAAAATTTCTATTGCGCGAGAGATTTCCTCGATGCGTGGTATTCCGTGAAGTATCGTTAAGTTTTTGTTCAGTAGGGAAGCGCAGAAGAGTCCCATGGCACCATTTTTTGAATAGTTTGTCTGTATTGTCCCAGAGAGTTTTTTCCCTCCGACTATTTGAAAATCGTCAGTATTTTTAACTATTTTAAGTGGTTTTTTCATGCCTAAATTATATCATCTGTAAACAGGCTGAATAGTTTGAGTCGTAGTTATTTCATGATATTATTTACTCAATAAAAATAAAATATTATGTCCCAATTCTATAACGACTCAGTATTCTGGATAGACGTAGATAAAATAGTCCCAAACCCTTTTCAACCAAGGCGTGAATTCAGCGAACCTGAACTCCAAAGTCTTGCTGACTCTATTCGTCAGTATGGTGTTTTGCAGGCTCTAGTTGTTACCAGAAAAGAAATTCCAAAAGAGGATGGTGGTTTGGATGTCCAGTATGAACTTATTGCGGGTGAGAGAAGATTGCGAGCATCTAGGTTGGCCGGTCTTTCACAAGTTCCTGCTTTGATAAAAGTTGGTGATGAGGAGAACGACTTGATGAAGTTGGAACTGGCTATTATTGAAAACATTCAGAGAGAAGACCTAAACCCTGTAGATAGAGCACGAGCTTTTCAGAGACTTATTGATGAGTTTGGTTTCAAACATGTAGATATTGGAAAGAAAGTAGGTAAGAGTCGCGAATACGTTTCAAACTCTATTCGACTTCTTGCTCTACCGTCAGATATTTTGGATGCACTTTCTCAGGGAAAAATATCCGAGGGTCACGCACGACCTCTCATGATGCTTGGTGACAGACCAGAAGAACAGCAGACATTGTTCAAGGAAATAATGTTCAAGAAACTGACTGTTCGAGAAGCAGAGGCTATTGGTCGCAGAATCGCATATGACAAAATAAAGAAAAAAGGCGCCACACTTGATCCGGAAACTCAGGAAATGGAAGAGAAACTAACAGAGACACTTGGAACACGTGTATCAATAGAAAAAAGAGACAACGGGGGAAAGATAACAATAGACTTTTTCTCACCACAGGATTTGCATGAGATACTAGAACTCATAAAAAGTAACAAGATAGTTTCTCCGACAGAAAAGATGGATAGACACATCGAGGCAAACCCGATACCTCCAGTAAATGAAAATATTCCGAACTATGTTCAAGACTCATCTGCGGTGGATATAACAGTAGAGGATTTAAAAAATGTGCCTGAGAATCTAGATGACAGAACTCCTGCAGAAATAAAAGAAGAAGAGAACAAGGATGATGAGGAGCTATATTCTATAAAGAATTTTTCTATTTAATAGCAAGAGTCGCCCAGAATCGGTTGACTCTTGGGCGACTATTTCTTTGTGTGTTGACGTACCAGCTCCATAAACGCTGGGCAGGTTGGGTCGTCTTTGCAGCTCCTAAGTACGATGTCTGCAATTTCCCAGTCTGGAGCCGTATGGTGGCCAATCTTCACTAGTGGCCTGATCACTTGTGGAATCCATACGCTCCATGTCCGAAGTTCTTCCTGGAACTTGTCTTCGAAGGCAGCATCAGACCGTAGATGTCTTTCGCTATGGATTACCTCATGAGTCATGGCTGCCAGGAACAGATCCTTCAGTTGATCAAGAGTCAGATGCGAAGCCGTAGAGCCGATGGCTTCAGCAGAGACAGTGATCTCAGGAATTTGGCCTGGGTTGTTTGTGGTTGTTGCGATTACGTCCAGGTTTCCTTCTGCCCACCTGTCGATTTTCGAGATCAATATTCGACGAGGTTTTGAGTTGTACTGGACGATCATCCACCAGAGCTTTTCTTTTGCCAATGTTGGCAAGTAAGAGTTCTCCGGAAGGTTAGGGTTTAGCTTGGTAAACAGCATGTCTACCAGCTGCCTGTTCTTCAACTGTACGGTTTGCCCAGCAGCATTATTGGTCAGGGCAAGGAACAACAAGAGTGCCGTAATGGCTTTGGTCACTTGTCACCCCCTTTCTTTGCTTAAAATAACACTAATATACGGTACTGTCAATTATTTCTATTTTGATTCTAGCGCTTGATGTATCCTTCTTCTGGCCATTGTTGTTTTGCAAAACTCTATCCATTTGAAACTTGGTTTTGCATTCTTTTTTGTTTCAACCTCTACGCGATCACCGTTTTGCAGTTTGCTTGTTATTGCCATAAACTTTCCATTTATTTTTGCCGATGATATGTGTCGGCCAATGTCAGTATGTATCGCATATGCAAAGTCTATAACACAAGAGTCTTTTGGTAGGTCTATCACATCACCCTTTGGGGTGAAAACGAAAATGCGTTCTTCGAAAAAGTCTGATTTTATATCTTCAATAAACTCATCACCAGCTTCCTTTTGGTACTCAACTAACTCCTTTATCCAGCTTGGAACATCTGATCCCGTCTGCGTTTTCCCGTTTTTCAAAACCTTTTCAGGCAAAATACTTTTTATCCATAGTAGGTTTGGATTTGTTGTTTTTTTCTTTAGACCCTCTTTGTATGACACGTGTGAAGCTATTCCGTACTCTGCCTCATTATGCATATCTTCGGTTCGAATTTGAACTTCAATAATGCCGCCATCGCCGGTAAATATTGTGGTGTGTATAGACTGGTAACCATTCAGTTTCGGAGAGGCGATATAGTCTTTGATTCTCTCTGGTAGTGGTCGCCAATTGCTGTGAACAATGCCTAGAACTTTGTAACAGTCAGCAACTGTTGGGACTGTAACTCTGAGAGCCGATATGTCGTAGATAGCATCTACATCACCTTTATATTTCTTTATTTTTTTGAACAACGAATACATGCTTTTTACACGATGGTCTATGTGAAAATCAGTAAAATCATTTTCTGCGAGCTTCTTTTTTAACAATTTTTCAAATTTAGAAAGTTCTGCCTCAATAATTTCTCTTTTGGCTTTCATTATTTTTTTTACATTCTCATGCTCATTAGGGTAGACGTATTTAAAAGCAATATCTTCTAGATCACGTTGAAGTTTTTTGATACCAAGTCGGTAAGCGATTGGGGCGTATATTTCTAGAGTTTCTTTTGCTATGCGAAGTTGTTTTTCCTTTGGCACAAACTCAAGTGTTCTCATATTGTGAAGTCTGTCACAGAGTTTGATGATTAAAACTCTGATGTCTTGTGACATGGCAACAAAAAGTTTTCGTAAACTCTCGTCATATCTCGCGGTTCCTTGATGTCGTATTTTTCCTAGTTTGGTTACTCCTTCTACAAGAAAAAGTATTTCATCGCCAAACTCTTTTTTGATCTCTTCAGCTGTAACAGATGTATCTTCTATAGTATCGTGTAGAAAACCAGCAGCGATAGTTGTTGCACTCATGCCTAACTCGGCGATATTTTTCGCTGTTCCAAAAAGGTGATTAAAGTAGGGCTCACCGCTTTTCCTGAGAGCGCCGTCATGAGCTTTTTCTGCAAAATCATAAGCCTTTTGGATAAGGACTTTGTCTTCCTCGGTAGGGTCGTTCAAAAGGGAGAATATCTCCTTTATATCATTCATATTCATAATTGTAGTTAAAACTATTTTAAATACAACTTTTAAGAGCTAAGCCTTCTTCTTTGCAAATCCTCGTTTCTTTTTTTCTTGAGCAAGTATTTCTAATGCGCGCGGAAGTTCTATCGTATACACATTATCCTCTTTTAGTGATCTGAAATCAGCTTTTGGTTTTGTATTGTGCGCTATGTACGGACCGAACATTCCTATGTTAGCAATAATGTTTTCTCCTGTAACAGGATGTACTCCGAGAATTTTTGGAAGTGATAGATAAACTAGAGCATCTTCAACAGTAACTGCAGTTAGGTCTTTATCTTTTGGAATACTCGCCATTCGAGGCTTTTGAGCCTTCTTTGAACCTTTGCCTTTGACTCTGTCTCCGAGCTGGACATATGGGCCGTACTTTCCAAACATCACATATATAGGCAGTCCAGTTTCTGGGTCGTTACCGATAGGCGCGTCTTTTTTTATCTCAACACCATCCATTGTTAGAGAACCTTCACAGTCAGGATATCGTGAACATGACAGAAACTTTCCAGAACGAGAAAGTTTGATAATCATAGAACTTCCACAAATAGGGCATTTAAACTTTGGATCTGCGTCACCAAGGTTTGTGACTTTGTCCATCTTGTCTTTACTTTTTATTTCAGCAAGAAAAGGTTTGTAGAAAGTTTTCAAAGTTTTTACGTATTCCTCTTTGCCTTCCGCGATAAGGTCTAGTTTGTCTTCCATCTCGGCTGTAAAGTCGTCAGAAATATATTGAGGGAAGTTGTCTTCGAGAAAACTAGAAACAACATCTCCAGTATCAGTTGGAACTAAAGCCTTATTAATTTTTTCGACATAACCTCTATCCTCGATAGTTTTTATGATTGACGCATATGTAGAAGGTCGTCCGATACCTCTTTTTTCAAGTTCTTTAATAAGCCCTGCTTCAGAATATCTTCCTGGTGGTTCAGTTTGTTTTTCCTCAGTGTTTATTTTTTCAAAATTTAATTTTTCTCCGATTTCAACTTTTGGTAGTTCCACATCCTCGCCCTTTGCTTCTGGGTCACCAAGTAGCCAACCAGGGAACTTTGTTTGTGATCCTGTGATAGAAAAATCAGGGATTTTCTCGCCTTTTATGTTTGCTGTAATTTTTGTTCGGAGTGTCTGAGCATCTGTCATCTGAGATGAAACAGCTCTCTCCCAAATTAGTCTGTAGAGTTTCTTTTGCTCGTCTGTATGGCCCGCATTCTCTAAGTTAAAATGTGTTGGGCGTATTGCCTCATGTGCTTCCTGAGCGTTTTTACTTTTTGCGGCATATGTTCTGACCTGTAGATATTCTTTGCCGTATTTTTTTGCAACGATTTCCGATATTTGCGCGATGGCTACCTGGCTCAATGTTGTTGAGTCAGTTCTCATGTATGTTATGTGACCTTCCTCATATAGTTTCTGTGCTATGCCCATAGTTCGAGATGGTGCAAAACCAAGTCTCGATGATGCTGTTTGCTGTAGAGTTGAAGTTATAAAAGGCGCACGTGGAGATTTCTTAACATTTGATTCTTTTACATCTTTTACAAACCATTCACCGGCTTTACCAGCTTTTTCTGCTGTTTCAACAATGCTATCTAAAACTTTCTTATCTGTTGGTTCGTCCTCGCATACTATATTGAAAGCCTTTCCACCTTTGCTCTCTACATCGGCTGTAATAACCCAAAAAGTGTGAGACTTGAAAGCTCGGATTTCTCTCTCTCTTTCCATAACAATACGTAGTGCAGGGGACTGTACACGTCCAGCAGATAGTCCGTATCTAACTTTTTTCCAAATAAGACCTGAAAGATCATAGCCAACAAGTCTGTCCAAAACACGTCGAGCTTCCTGAGCCTCTTTTAGGTTCATGTCTATTTTTCGAGGGTGTTTGATAGCTTCCTTTACGGCTTCCTCGGTGATTTCGTGGAAAACAACTCGTTTTGGATTCTTTATGCCAGTTGCTTGTGCTACGTGCCAAGCGATAGCCTCTCCCTCTCGGTCGGGGTCGGTAGCAAGGAGTATTTCATCTGCGTTTTTTGCAAGAGCAGCTATCTCGTCTATAACTTTTTCTTTGCCTTTTGAGATTTCATAATGTGGCACAAAACCGCCCTCGATATCGATGGCCTTTTTGTTTGATTTTGGTAGATCGCGAACGTGTCCAACACTAGCAACTACTTTATATTTTCCGTCTAAATATTTTGAAATCGTTTTTGCTTTTGCTGGAGACTCAACGATTAATAATTTTGTCATTGCTATCTAGTATTACTATAAAAATAATTTTTGTCCAATTTTAGGTTATTTTATTTCAAATGTATTTCTCCCATCACTTCCTCAATTATTCCTTTGATTTCCATCGTAGCTAGTATTGTCTGTGTTACATAAACAGGCTTACCTAGTCTTTGTATTATTTCATTTCTTGAAATAGGTTCTGATAGCAAGTTAATTACTTCGTGCTCGTCACTAGAGCAGTCTTTATAGTCTCTACTTTCAAATAAGTTTTCATGTAGCTTGAGACCAAGCGCTGTCACTATATCGTTCGACTGTGTGATAGGTGTAGCGCCTAGTCGTAGTAACATGTGCGGACCCTCACTAGTTTTGGAAAAGACAGAGTTCGGTACTGTAAAAACATCTCGGTTGTATTCAATAGCGTATTTTGAAGTGATAAGAGTTCCAGATTTTAGTTCAGCTTCTATGACTAAAGTAGCATCTGATATCCCAGCAATGATCCTGTTTCTTTGTGGAAAGTTAGATGGATAGCCTGGTATATTATCTTCAAATTCTGAAAGTAAGCATCCACCATTTTCCACAATTTCTTTTGCTAGATTTAAGTGGCTTGTAGGATAAAGAGTTTTTTCAGAAAGACCCGAACCTGGAATTGCTATCGTTTTTAACCCTGCTTTCATTGCGGCTTTGTGCCCGATAGAATCAATACCTAGAGCAAGGCCTGATACTATAGTAATAGGGTAACCGCGCAGACCCTCGATAAGTTTTTCACAAACCGCTTTTCCATACTCGCTATATTTTCTGGAACCTACAACCGCTAGATATTTTTCTGTTTGAGGTATTTCTCCAACAATACGAAGAGACTTTGGTGGGTCGTTGATTTCATTGAGCAGAGGAGGAAAGTCTCTCTTTGGAAGATCCCTGATTTCCATAATATATATAGTATAGCAACTGGGGTTTCCAGGGTCGAGAAATTCTGTTACAATCCTAAATATGTTAGATATCAAATTCATAAGAGAAAACAAAGACCTTGTGGCTATGGGGGCAAAGAAAAAGCACATAGATTTTGACGTTGAGGCACTACTTAAAATAGATGATAGAAGAAAGGAGCTTATTTTGTTGGTTGATAAAAAACGATCAGAGCAAAACGAAGTTAGTCAAAAAATAGTTTCTATTACAGACCCAGCAGAAAAGTCTCAGGTTATCACAGAAATGAAAGCGTTGAAGGAGGAACTTCAGAAAGAAGAGGAAGAGCTGAAAAATGTTATGCATGACTGGCAGGTTTTGATGGTGGCTGTTCCAAACATCCCAGATATGTCTGTTCCAGAAGGTGCAGATGACAAAGAGAACAAAGAAGTGAAAACTTGGGGTGAAATACCAAAGTTTGATTTTGAACCAAAGGATCATGTGGAACTCATGACAAACCTTGGCATGCTCGATCTTGAAAGAGGAACAAAGGTTGCTGGTTTCCGAGGATATTTTTTGAAAGGAGATGGGGCGAGACTGCAGTTTGCGTTGTGGCAGTTTGTACAGGATCATTTTTTGAAAAAAGGCGGCTTCACTCCTATGATAGTGCCGTCTTTGGTAAAGAGAGAAGTTTTTATGGGAACAGGTTATCTTCCACAGGGAGAAGAGGATTTGTATAAAACTCAGGATGGAGATTTTCTTTCTGGAACAGCAGAGGTTGCAACTATGGGTTACTACATGGATGAGATACTTGAGAAAAAAGATTTGCCTGTAAAGGTTCTGGCATTTTCACCTGCATATAGACGAGAAGCAGGAAGTCATGGAAAGGACACTCGAGGTATGATCCGCGTCCACGAATTCTACAAGTTCGAGCAGGTTGTTTTGTGCGAAGCAAGTCACACTACATCTGTTGAACATCATGAGGAACTAACAGCTAATGCAGAGGAGCTGATGCAAGCTCTAGGTTTGCCATATCACATAGTAGTTAACTGTGGAGGGGATTTGGGTCTTGGTCAGGTTAAAAAATACGACATAGAGGCTTGGCTTCCATCTGAAAATACATACAGAGAGACACATTCAGCTTCATATTTCCATGATTTCCAGACACGACGACTAAATATACGATACAGAGATGAAGATGGAAAACTAAAGTTTGTTCACTCACTAAACAACACAGCACTATCTGGACGACCACTGATCATGCTTATAGAAAACTATCAGAATGCAGATGGGTCAATACGAATACCAGAAGTTCTTCAGCCATACATGGGTGGACAATCTATTATTGCAAAAAAATAAAATTGAATTATGCCAATAAATAATTCAACCCTGCCTTCAAGGGAAGAGTTCCTAAGGAAAAAAAGAAAAAAGAGAATGATGAGGTTCGCTCTTTTTTTCGTTGGCATTATTATATTATTGGGTCTAGTGTCTTATGGATCACACAGAAAAGAAGTAAGAATTCAAAAAATAATATTGAGAGGAGGGTTGTTGGTTACAGAAGCAGATCTCGGTGAAAAGTCTTTTGAATACATGAAGGGATCGTATTTCTGGTTGTTTCCAAAAAATACCATTTTATGGTATCCAAAAAGTAAACTCGAAAGTTATCTCAGAGAAAATTTTAAAAGAATAGATAATATAGATATAAATTTGGATGGATTCCAGACGATGATAATAACAATAGAGGAAAGAAAACCCTTTGCTATATGGTGTGACGCTCCGCCTAGAAGTAATACTGTTTCGACTACAACAAAAATGGAGGATGGTGCCACGGAAAACCATTGCTACTTTATTGATCAAAACAGCACAATATTTTCTGAAGCACCATATTTTTCTGGTGATGCGTATTTTAAATATTATGGAGACATAGGGACAACAACTCCAGTTGGTAACTACTACATATCATCAACAACATTATTTGAAGAGATAAATACTTTTATAGAGTCTGTGCGAAAAATGTCATTGCATCCAGTATATTTACTTTCCAAAGATGGCGGAGACTTTTCTCTCGCTATATCAGGTGGGGGTCAGATTCTTTTCGATATGAAAAAACCTCTGTCTGATATTTCTAAAAATCTACAGTCACTACTCAGTACACCAGCGCTTTCTACTAGCACAAACAGGGATTTGCCTATAGAGTATATTGATCTCCGGTATGGGAATAAGTTGTATTACAAACTTAAGGGCGAATAGTGAGTTTAGATTTAATGTAAAAACATGATAGCAGATGGAAAACTCGTGGCCTCAAGGCTAAAAGAAAATATAGTTTTAAATCTGAAGGATAAGCCTAAAAAAGAGGTTTGTTTTGTTATATTTGGTAGCGACCCGGCAAGTGAACAGTTTATCGGAATGAAATGTCGTTTTGCTGAGACACTAGGAATACAAACAAAAGTTGCTCGTCATCCAGAAACGCTTTCTTTCGAAGAGATCAAAGTAATAATCGCAGAGATCGCAAATGAAAACGTAGCCGGCATTGTCATCCAGCTTCCACTGCCTCTAGGTCTTCCAGTACAGGATGTTTTAAACCTAGTACCGGAGCACCTAGATATCGATGTGCTGAGTGATCAGGCAAAGTTGGATTATAAAAACAATGTTAACGAAAAAATCCCACCTGTATCGAGGGCTGTTTCTGAAATTTTGAAATTTTATAATATTAGTCTAGAAAATAAAAATATATTAGTTATAGGTAGCGGAAAACTCGTCGGGGAACCTGTGGCTAGCATGTTTGAGTCACAAAATGTTGCTTTTAATGTAATTGATAAAAATACTGAAATTGATTTGTCTG
>CAZSFU010000006.1:11340-18171 GCA_964606205.1 uncultured Candidatus Saccharibacteria bacterium
TCACAAAATGTTGCTTTTAATGTAATTGATAAAAATACTGAAATTGATTTGTCTGGAAAAATGATATCATCGGCAGACATAATCATCTCTGGCGCTGGTTCGCCACATATGATAAAACCTGAAATGATAAAAGAGGGAGTTGTTCTCGTGGATGCTGGCACAAGTGAGCAAAACGGAAAGATAGTAGGAGATATAGATCCAGGTTGTGCGGAAAAAGCGTCGCTCTTAACTCCTGTTCCGGGCGGTGTCGGTCCAGTTACTTTGGCTAGTCTTTTTATGAATATATAGTATGAATTTCTGGAAAGAATTAAAAAAGAATAAACCTGAAGGCATAATGGTTTTGGCTCCTATGGCGGATGTAACTGATCCGGCTTTTCGAAGTATCATCGCAAAATATGGAAAACCAGATGCGACATGGACAGAGTTTGTTTCTGCTGACGGACTTTTTCTGGGTGGATATGATGCTTTGATAAAAGATCTTGCATACACAGAAGAGGAGAGACCTATTGTCGCACAGTTCTTTACCAGCAAGCCAGAAATGATGGAGAAGGCAGCAGAGCTCGCTGTCGATCTCGGCTTTGATGGAATCGATATAAACATGGGGTGTCCAGATAAAAGCATAGAGAAACAGGGTGCAGGTGCTGGGCTTATGAAAAATCCAAAACTAGCTCAAGAGCTAATTCTTGCTGCAAAAAGAGGCGCTAGTAAAAATGGGAAAAACATTCCTGTAAGTGTAAAAACCAGAATTGGTTATAACAAAAACGAGTTAGAGACCTGGCTACCTGCCATACTCGAAACAAATCCCGCAGTAGTTACAGTTCATGCACGAACGCGAAAGGAAATGTCGCTTGTGCCTGCTAGATGGGAACATGTAAAACGAGCGGTAGAGATACGAGATAATTTTGTTGATTCGACTGGAAAGAAAAGCGAGACTCTTATTTTTGGAAACGGAGACGTTGTTGATGTGAATGATGCGGAAAGAAAAGTAAAAGAAACTGGATGTGATGGTGTGATGCTCGGCCGAGCTATATTTGGAAATCCTTGGCTTTTTAACAAAGAAATAAAGAGGGGAGACATCTCCGTAAATGAGAAACTAAACGTGATGGTTGAGCACACGAAACTTTTTGAAAAACTACTACCGCATAAAAGTTTCGCGATAATGAAAAAGCATTACAAGGCATACGTAAACGGGTGGGACGGGGCAAAAGAACTAAGGATGAAGCTCATGGATGCAAAGGATGCACATGAGGTTGAAAGAATAGTAGAGGCATACCAAAAAACTGTTTAAATTAGCCATTTTTTAATAGCACATATAATAAATATGTCATTTCGCTTGACATATTTATTATATGTGCTATTATTATCAATGCCATCGACAGCCATCGGACAACAGGCACCCGGGATCGCCGGGCCACGCGCTGCTAAGTTCCGTGAACAGGCGGATGGCGTTGTACGTAGTTTAATTGAAAAAAAGGGGGGTGGCGTCCGCAAATGCCGATGTATCTCCCCAAATTAAGTGATCATCTGGGGGATGACTCCAGATGATCACATCATGCATGGCTGGTGCCAGTCATGACCCTTCAACAGAAAGAGAGGTGGCCATGCCACCGCAGTAGAGAGTCTCCCGGGCTTATGATGCCCGAGGGCGGTCAAAGGACCGATATTCCTGACGTTCTTTACACAAGGGGGTTCCGCGTCGCATCGCTCGCGACGCACGCGATGCTCGCAACGCGGGCCCCCTTGTTAAAACAACCCACCTTTCGAGGTGGTGTTTTCGTTATCTAAAAAATATTGAACTCATACATGTAATTTGACTCTTTTTTGAAAAAATATTGGAATATTTGACAAGAGTTTTTAGGTGGTATAGTTAACTCAATTATTTTTAAATAAAAACATATGCATTCAACCAGAAAGTTGTTTGTTCGGTTACTAGGTCTCGTAACTATCTTTTTATTTTTCTTCGGTACTCCTCTGGTTTCAGCTTTCTTTGCAAGGTATGTAGTGTCTAACTCCTCTGTAGTCGCAACTCTTGATTCATTAGAGAGTACCACAACTCCACTTGGTATTTCACTCGATATTGCATTCAATTCATATTTTGATTGGGCAGAAGGTGGAGCTGTGTATAAAATAGATCGTTTACACTTTTGTGAGCTATATGATGATAACGATAACTGTATAGATGAAGTTCAAGATTTATGTCCATATGTTTCAGTTGCACCAAATACAAATGACGGAACGGCGGAATCAACTGAGATAGCTAGAACTCCAGACCAAAACGACCCAGTAAAAATAGCTAACGGAGAAATCAATAGTGCTGATGATCTCGTTGATAATTGGGAGGTAAAAATAAAATCACCATGTTTTGAAGGTGAATGTCCTGCTGACTATGATTCACTCGTAAATGGTTCGCCACTTCCTCAATCGCTAAAAGGCAAGACTTTTAACTGTGAACTGTATGTTGAGTCAGCACAACCGCCAATTTTGGTCCAAGACATTATAAAGAGTAATACTGCATACGCTGCAACTTTTAACCAGATGAGTTTGAACATTGTGTTTACTGGAGTCTACACACCACCAGTTACCGGTAGTTCTAACGTACTATTCATCCCTGGCCTCGAGGCAAGTAGGTTGTATAAAGAGAAAAGTATTTTAGGATTTACGGTAGAGGATCAGTTGTGGGAACCTAACACAAATGGTGATGCTGTTGATTTGTATATGAATTCAGATGGAACATCGGTAAATCCAAACATATACGCAAAAGAAATAATAGATGAAACAAATATACCACTACCAACTGGATTTATTTCGCCAAATATTTATAAAAGTTTTTCATCAATGTTGGATGGCCTAGTTTCTAGTGGAGATATTATTGCTTGGCAACCATATGCTTATGATTGGAGGCAGGGTGTCCAAGATATAGTAGATAATGGTACGCAATTAAGGGATGGAAAGTACACACTCACATCCGCAATATCTTCACTTTCTAGTGCGTCGAAAAGTGGGAAAGTAACCATTATTGCGCATAGTAATGGTGGTTTGATTGCAAAGGCGCTTTTAAAAAAGTTGTCTGAAGATAAGACTGCGGGACGGAACAGTTTGATCGATAAAATTGATAAAGTCATTCTCGTAGCTAGTCCTCAACTAGGCACACCAAGCGCGGTCCCGGCTATTTTGCATGGTTATGATCAAGACATAAATCCATTTTATATATATCCATTTATGAATAGATCCTCAGCGCGTGAGCTGGGTAGAAACATGCCTTCCGCGTATGGTTTACTACCATCTGCAGAGTACTATAACCATGTGAGCAATCCTGTAGTTAGTTTTTTACCAAATTTATTTGATCCATACATAACAAATGAAATAAATAACTACGGACAGAATATTTCTAGTTACAACGGACAAAAGAATTTTATGATAGGTACTGATGGGAGGTCAGACCCGGCTATTAGCAATGTACTGAAGCCAATTAAGGCCCAACAAAATTTAATTTCAGAAGCTGAAACTTTGCACTCATCTATTGATAATTTTGTAATTCCATCAAGTATAAAAGTTATTCAAATTGCCGGTTGGGGGTTGGATACAATATCTGGCTTTCAATATAATACTAATTCGGTTTGTCCATCAACATCATATTCTGGCTGTATTGGTGTATATGCTTTGGATGAAACCCCGATATTTACTTCAGATGGTGATAAAACAGTTGTTACACCAAGCGCACTGGCAACGGATGGTGAGAAATGGTGGCTGAACTTACCATTATCAAATCGCGGAGTGTTGAATAAAGATCATAAGCATGCAGACATACTAGAGGTGCCATCACTACTAGATTTTATTTTTAATAGAATTAAGGATTTAGAGATAAATCCGACAGTTTATTTAAGCACATCTACTCCCGTTGATATTCTCGATAAACTTCGTTTATCAGTTCATTCACCAGTCAGTTTGGACGCTTATGATGCATTTGGTAATCACACAGGTAAGGTTTGCCCTGCAGGCTCTAGTAATTGTTATATTGAAGAAAATATTCCAAATTCTAGTTATTATGAGTTTGGAGAGGGTAAATATATAAATTTGCCAAAGGATGATTTCCAAAAGGTGGATCTACAGGGTACTGATGTTGGAACTTTTACATATAACTCAACAGTTGTTGACTCTGGTGGTCAGCAAACTACTTCTTCGTTTGTCGATATTCCCGTCACAACTCAGACTCAAGGTGAAATTACTTTGGATCAAACAGGAGTACCCCAAATAAAACTGGATGTGACTGGGGATGGGGTTACTGATTTTACTCTAAAACCAGCTGCCACATTTGATCCGATCGTATATTTGCAGATTATGAAAACAACAGTGGATTCACTAGATATATCAAAGGACAAAAAGGAATCTTTTGATAAGAAGATAGAGAAAATTATTAAGTCGTTGCAGAAAAGTAAAACAAGCAAGGCTCTCAGTGCTATCGATAGTTTCAAACAAAATTTGCAAAAAACACTATCAAAACCAGATCCAAAAAAGTCAAAATCAAAGAAGCTATCAAAGTCAGATGCGCAGATGTTGCTTGATATGTTAAATAAATTATTAGATAATTTAAGTTAATATGAAAAAAATATTTAGTTTTGTATTTTTTGTTTTGGCACTAGCTTCAATTTCATACACTTATAAATATGAACACTGGCCATATAACTATCACGTTGCAAATTTTCTCGAGCAATTATCCTTGTGGTTATTATTAGTTTTTATGTTTAGTTTGGTAAGCTTTATTCTTGATTATAAAAACTATAAAATCTGGTCTATACTCACGGTTTTATGGATTATATTGTCGCTATTTCTATCTTATAAAATAGGGGACGGAAGTGGCACTATAATTTCAACTGACGGGGAAATGATAACTTGGTATTTAATTGGTTTGTACTCAATCGTATCTATCTTTTATTTCATAACTCAATACCTTAAAAAAGGCCCAACCACCATCTAAGTGCAAAATTTAACAAACTTCCTAAACAAATATCGTTCAGTCATACTTTGGTCAGTATTTATTTTCGTAGTTATTGGTGCATTTGAATATTTCACGGGAAGGTCAGTTTTTGGTCCAGACGGAAAGTTTGGTTTGTGGGAAGCGAGTGTGTGGAGTGCAGAAAACTCACAACGTGTTGCGGATGCGTACACTTTTTCTCATATCATACACGGTATGCTTTTCTACGGTTTGCTATGGTGGTTGTTTCCGAAAATTCCTGCTCGATACAGGTTTGTCATGGCTTTGGGAATCGAAGCTGGTTGGGAACTTTTGGAAAACTCACCAATCATCATAGATCGATATCGTTCCGTAACTATTTCACTCGGGTATGTTGGCGACAGTATTTTGAACTCACTTTCAGATATAATGTTCGCTGGTCTAGGTTTCCTCCTAGCAAAACGATCTGGTTTTCGGATTTCAGTTTTTATCATTATCGTGCTGGAAGTCGGATGCCTTTTCTGGGTGAGAGATAATCTAACTCTAAATATAATAATGCTTTTGTATCCAATAAAAGCTATCCAAGTATGGCAGTCAGTTGGTCATATATAAACGATACGACCGCCCACGCGTAATGCGGGGCGGTCGGGACTCACGGGAGCGGGGGCGGTGTCGGCATGTTTTCCATCACGAGAATGACGAGGGCCGAAGCGAGCATGACAAAAACAGTCAAACCACCGATCAGCCATTTGTGGTCGAGTATGTCTCGCGCGATTTCGTCGTCGGTTCCGTACATGTTGAATCTTGCGAGGTTTCGCTCTCGCTGCTGTGCCTCTGAGAGCGGGAACTCTTCTGTTTCAGAAACTGAACGCGCACTCTCGCTGGTCATGTGACCCTCCTTAATTTATAATACAATTTCACATAAAAGTGTCAAACTGCTTGAATGTAATTTTTTAATAAATAGTTTGTATTAAAATAGATTGTGTTACAATTCAATCATTAAAATTAATCTTTAAATATAATGGAAGGAGGAAATAATCAAAACAGGTGCGATGTTTGTGGATCAGGATACGGTCATTGTGGAAAGTGCGGCAACATGTGCGGGTTTGGAGGTAGACATTTACTAAGATGGTTTCTCGGAATAATAATTATTACATGGGTATTTTCAATCGGAATGAAAATGGGAGAAATCAAGGCCGAGCTCGGATCTGTATACAGTCATGGTTATGGAAGAACAATGCCAATGATGTATGGTGGATATAACTCAGGAGCAGGTAACATGATGTATACAGTGGAGACAGATCCAGCTGGTGCTACTGGAGTAAGAGGTGGAACAGTACAAGTAATAAAAGGTAACTAGCCAAACAAATAAAATTACCTCATCTGCGCGACTTTATTTTCTTACGAGCAAAGCGAATTAGAAAATAAGAAGCACTCCTGTGGTGTTGTTGCTGTTCAATTTTGTTCGTTCACCGTACGTCAAAGTACGGCTCACTCACAAAATCTCCAGCGCCTAGCATCTGAAGCAATTTAATTTGTTTTAAAATATGTAGTTTTGCAAATAACAAAACCTGCCGACAAAACCGGTGGGTTTTGCGTTGGGCGGGTAGAGCGCAAAGAACATCATAGCGTCCGGATGAAGCCTGCTTGCAAGTAACCGTCACAGTTACATACGTAACGGACTATTACCGGAATCAGGATGTCGTTCTTTTCGCAGATGATTTTAAACTGACAATCGATCTTTAGTTTCCATCTTTTGGGAACTGCCCGTATGACATAACCTCCAGCTCTCACTCTGTCATAGGTTATGTTGTTAACCGTGAGTACACGTTCGGACATCGGAGCTCCGCAGGAAGAAGTGCAAATCGAATATTAATTTC
>CAZSFU010000007.1:0-5727 GCA_964606205.1 uncultured Candidatus Saccharibacteria bacterium
CCTATTGAAAATCTCGTAAAGAAGTTTGAGAAAGATGGAAATCGAAGAGTAAATGCTGTTACTGAAAATAAAACAGATTTTTCTGCTGCTGAATGGAAGCTAATGAGCGACAAAGAAAAGCAGGATATGCTCATGAAATATCGTTTGGCATATGAGGGATACAGCGATGTGAACTGGTCACCAAAACTTGGTACTGTTTTGGCTAACGATGAGGTTATCGATGGTCCCAATGGTCCTGTTTCTGAACGTGGAGGCTTTCCAGTTGAGAAAAAGAAAATGCGACAGTGGTTTTTGCGTATTACTGCTTACGCAGACAGGTTGTTGTCTGGGCTTGATGGGCTTGATTGGTCATCAAACATTAAAGAAATACAAAGAAATTGGATCGGTAAAAGCGACGGTTTGGTTTTCAAAGCAAAAATAAAAGATTCTAGTATGTTTATCGAAACATTTTCAGCACACTTTGAGGCCTGCTACGCAGATACGTTTTTTGTTATTGCTCCTGATCATCCTCTGCTTCCAAAACTTTTGGAAAATAAACCACAGAAAGACTCTGTTTTGAAAAAAGCAGATGAAATAGTCGTGAGAAGAAATAGTTTCAAAGAGGGAGAGTATAAAGAAATTGACGGTATCTTTACTGGACTATACGCAGAGGATCCGTTGGGTAACGGTGATCTCCCTATATGGGTAGCGAGTTTTGCTTTGGCCAACTATGGAACTGGAATTGTAAAATGTTCAGCTCACGATGAGAGAGATTTTGCTTTTGCCAAAAAGTTTGATATTCCGCTAAAAGTAGTTATGTTGCCAGCAAACAAAGAGATGGCGGAGAAAGTTATAGCAAAAGAGATTTGTTTTGCGGATATGGAAAACGGAATACTGACTGAACCACAAGAGTTGATGGGGCGAAATGCAAGAGACGCTAGAAATGATGTGGTTAAATATGTAGTTTCTAGAGGTTTTGCAAGGGTGCATTCAACTTACAAAATGAGAGATGCTATTTTTGCGCGACAAAGATACTGGGGAGAGCCTATTCCGCTACAACACGACAAAAACGGAATGATAAAACCTCTTGCAGAAAAGTCACTGCCACTTAAACTTCCAGAAGTTAAGTCGTACATGCCAACTGGAACAGGAGAGTCTCCACTAGCTGGTGTTCCGGCCTGGGTCAAAAAGGGTTTTGAGACAAACACTATGCCTGGTTGGGCTGGATCGTCCTGGTACTTCTTGCGTTACATGGATCCAAAAAACAAAAAAGCATTTGCGGATAAAAAAGCTATCAAGTATTGGAAAAATGTTGATATGTATGTTGGTGGAGCTGAACATGCTACAGGGCATTTGTTGTATTCACGTTTTTGGCACAAAGTTTTGAAGGATTATGGTTTTGTTGTTACTGATGAGCCGTTTCAAACTTTGAAAAATCAGGGAATGATACTCGGTCCAGATAATAGAAAAATGAGTAAAAGATGGGGCAATGTTATTAACCCGAACGATATCGTTAAGGACTATGGAGCTGATACTTTGAGACTCTACGAGATGTTCATGGGCCCTTTTGAAGCATCATTACCGTGGAGTACTGACAATATCATCGGTTCTAGGCGTTTCTTGGACAGAGTATGGAGAATTACTGAAAGAGTTTCTAAAAATGCGAAATCATCACCTGCTTTTTTGGCATCTTTGAATAGAACAATTCAAAAAGTTGGGGATGATATTAATACTTTCTCTTTTAATACAGCCGTATCGTCTATGATGATATTGCTAAACGAAATGGAGAAGATCGAATCTTTGAACCAAAAAGAATTCGAACTATTTTTGAGAATTCTAAACCCATTTGCTCCACATATGACTGAGGAAATCTGGAGTATGCTTGGGCACAAGGGTTTTTTGGTTTTGGAGGCGTGGCCAAAAGCGGATAAGAAAAAAATGACTGAGGCGGAAGTTAAAATTATCATACAGATTAATGGTAAAGTGCGAGCTGAAATAATGTTGCCAAGAGGTGTTTCTGAAAAGGTGGCTGTTGAAAAATCAAGGGAATTGCCTGATGTTGAAAAGTGGATATTGGACAAAAAAGTTGAAAAGATAATCTACGTAAAGGATCGTTTGGTGAATATAGTCGTTGTGTAGGCCAGATTTCGTCAAGGTATTGACTTAAATCAAGGAAGATGATAAAACTAATTGACATTAGTTCAAGACCAATAGCTAATTTATATAACAATTATCAAAAATATGAGTGAAAAAACACCAATTACATTCAAACCAAAGCAAATTGTAAAACGATTACTTTCTGTATTAGGAGACAGAGCTCAAGATGTGCTTACATCTAGATTTGGACTCGGAAACGATACAAAAAGAATGACATTGGAGGCTATTGGTAAAAAATACAAAATCACTCGAGAGCGAGTACGACAGATCGAGAACTACTCAGTTATAAATATACGAAAGTCAAAAGAATACGCAAAAGAAAAGGCTATTTTTGATGAATTAAGAAAGATAATTCTAGAGTTGGGTTCTACTGTTCACGAGGAGTCTTTGTTGAAACATATTTCAAAAGACAAGGCTACTCAGAACCAAATACACTTCCTTCTTACGGTTGGAGAGGATTTCTCAAAGGAGAAAGAAGACAACGAGTTCAAACATCGATGGTCAGTAGATAAAGAGCTATCAAGAAAGATTCACGCATCACTACGACAGTTGTATTCAACTCTTTCTGATGATGAAATATTGTTAGAATCTGAGATGGTGGACAAGTTCCTAGAGAATCTAAAAGATGTTTCTGATAAATACAGAAATGAGGAAATCGCAAAACGATGGTTAGAGCTTTCAAAACTTATAGATAAAAACCCGCTAGGTGAATGGGGAAAAACTAGATCTTCAAACATCAATGCAAAGGGAATGCGAGACTATGCATACCTAGTTATACGACGACACGGATCGCCTATACACTTTAGAGAAGTTGCAAAGCTGATAACTGAGTTGTTTAAGAAAAAGGCTCATGTCGCAACTACACACAACGAGCTGATAAAAGATCCACGATTTGTTTTGGTTGGACGAGGACTATATGCTTTGTCTGAGTGGGGATACATGAGTGGTGTTGTAAAAGATGTTATCAAGGGCGTTATTGCAAAAAACGGCCCAATGACAAAAGACGATATCGTTAAAAAGGTACTGAAGGAAAGATACGTAAAGGAGAACACTATTATGGTCAACCTACAGAATCCAAAATTCTTTAAAAAGAACAAAGAGGGTAAGTACGAAATAGCATAAAAGAAGAAACCGCTCGAAAGAGTGGTTTTTTCTTTTGTCTAATATATAATTAACTTATGTTTTCAATTCTTGAAAAATTTTTTACTGATCCGAATCTTTTGCTGACACTTAAGTGGTTGTATTACGCTTCGTATATAGTTGTTCCAGCCGCATTAGTTTATGTTGCGTGGGAAGTTTGGGTTTTCTATATTAGAGCTTTGTTTTTTGCTAAAACAGATATGGTTCTGCTTGAAATAAAACTTCCTCGAGAAATATTCAAGTCGCCAAAAGCTATGGAGTTTTGTATTGCAGCAATGTACCAAACAGGTGGCGAGGGTAATTGGCATGATAAGTGGTGGTCAGGTAAGGTCAGAGCGATTACTTCGCTCGAGATTGTTTCTTTGGGTGGATCTATACACTTTTTTATTTGGACAAGAAAAGGTTTCAAAAATATTATTGAAGCGAATTTATACTCACAATATCCAGGAATAGAAATATATGATGTGCCAGACTATACTCTGCCTATGAGTTATGACCCAACTCTTCAGAGTATGTGGGCCTCAGAATTCAAATTGATTAAACCAGATCATTTTCCAATAAAGACATATATTGACTATGGAATGGATAAAGATCCAGAGGAGGAGTACAAAATAGATCCATTAACTCCACTTATTGAGTTTATGGGTTCTATTCCAAAAGGTGGACAAATTTGGTTACAGATAATAATTCGAGCCCACAAAGCAGAAGACGTAGATCCTGCAACTGGAAAAACTATAGATGCTAAATGGGCAAAGGCAGCGGAAAAAGAAATTGAGAAAATTGTGGCAAGTACAAAAGGAGAAAAGGATAAAGAGGGCAAAATGATTCCCGGGACAAACAGACAGATTACTGAAATTGAGAAGGAGACTATTACAGCACTTGGTAGGAGTATTTCAAAGAAGGGATTTGATACAGGTATAAGGGCTATATATATTGCTCCAAAAGATATATATAATTCATCAAATGTTGGTGGTATTACTGGTGGTTTGGCACATTTTAATTCTCATTTAAATGGTTTTGCTCCAGAAAACGGTATTGCGGATAAATGGAAATATTTGATATGGAAGGATCGAAGTGCTAAAAAAATGAATAAAGAAAAACAAGAAATGTTGGATGCATATAAACGACGTGCATATTTTTATAAGCCGTACAAAAGAAGTGTGGTTATGGTGCTGAATGCAGAGGAACTGGCGACAATCTATCACTTTCCAGGTGGTGTTGCTGCTACACCTACTTTTGCTCGTATTGAATCAAAGAAATCTCAGGCTCCATCAAATATTCCAGTATAATGAATTACAAAGAGAAAATCTCAGAAATATTTTTGCAGTTTAAACTGTTACCGCAGAATAAAAAATATCTAGCATATTCAGTAATTGGATTTATATTAGTTTTTTCATTTTATGTGTATTTACATATGCCCCCAGGTAATTTCCCAATAGGTCAAGTCGTAACTATTAATACTGGAGATAACTTGCGAGGTATATCAAACACATTAAAAGAGAAAAATGTTATACGATCACCTTTCTTTTTCAGACTTGCGGTCACTGCGTTGGGAGGAGAGAAAAAACTTATAGCAGGTGACTATCTTTTGGATAAAATAGTGGGGCCAGCGGATCTCGCATATCGCATAACGCAAGGCAAATTTCATCTAGATGTTTTTAAAGCCACTATTCCAGAAGGTTGGAATATATTTCAGATCGGTGAGTTCCTCAAAAAAAATCTAAAGGGGTTTGATAAGACCAGGTTTCTGAGTTTAGCAAAAAATAAAGAAGGGTATCTATTTCCTGATACATATTTTATATCTCCAGTAATTAAACCTGAGAAAATGATAGAAATAATGTCTCAGAATTTTGAAGCAAAAATTAAAACAGTTAGTGGTGTTTCGACATCAACATATTCATTGAAAGAAATAATCACTATGGCATCCATTTTGGAAGAAGAGGCTCGTACAATGGAAAGCCGTAGAATGGTGGCGGGAATCTTGTGGAAGAGGTTGTCACTAGGTATGCCACTACAGGTTGATTCTACGTTTCTGTATATAAATGGAAAAACAACATACGAACTGACTGCATCAGATTTGAAAATCGACAATCCATATAATACTTATGAATACAAAGGTCTGCCTCCGGGACCTATCAGCAATCCTGGCACAGATGCTATTTTTGCCGCAGTAAATCCAATAAAATCAAAGTATCTGTATTTCCTATCTAGTAAGAGCGGCAAGATGTACTATGCGGTGACGTTTGAGGAGCATAAGAGGAATAAGGAGTTGTATTTGAATAAATAATTTACAAACTCAACGAGTTTTGTTTTTTGTGTTATAAAGATGTTGATGAATAATAAGCCAAAGGTTTTTGTTGGTGTTTCTGGGGGCGTGGATAGCTCTGTTGCTTTGGCTTTACTAAAAAATGCCGGATACGACGTAACAGGGGTGTTTTTGAAGGTCTGGGC
>CAZSFU010000007.1:5827-8580 GCA_964606205.1 uncultured Candidatus Saccharibacteria bacterium
GGAGATAAATTTGAGTTGCATGAATCTGTTGATAAAGAAAAAGATCAGTCATACTTTGTATACACACTTGGTCAACACGAACTGTCACACACACTTTTCCCTATAGGTCACATGACAAAACCAGAAGTTCGAAAACTGGCTCACAAGTTTGGTTTACCAACAGCAACAAAAAAAGACAGCCAAGGTTTATGTTTTATCGGCAAGATAGATATGAAGGACTTTCTTTCTCACTATATAAAAACCAAGGAAGGAGATGTTCTAAATACAAAAGGTGAAGTTATCGGTTTCCACGATGGAGCTATTTTCCTAACTATTGGCCAGAGACACGGTTTTACTGTGACTAAAAAGACAGGAGATGACCCTCGGTATTTTGTAGTTTCAAAGGATTTGGAGAAGAATACTGTTACAGTGGGAAGCAAAGAGTCTGATGGTGAAAAAATAAACTCTATAAATGAAATAGTTTTGAAAGATTTACATTTGATATCTGAAAATCAGAAAGATGTTGAAAATAAAATATCTGTACGTATACGTTATAGACAACAAAAACAAGTTTGTCAGTTAAAAAAGGAAAATGATGGTTGGCATGTCGTATTTGACGATCCTCAAAGTGGTATTGCTGTTGGTCAGTCAGCTGTATTTTATAATGGTCAAGTTTGTTTGGGTGGAGGTGTCATAGAAAAAGTCATCTAATTTGCCCGAAAATGCGGATATGAGATAATGGTTTTATGACTACCGAACCAATTTACGTATTAAAAGCAGACGGAACAAAAGAACCATTTGATGAAAAGAAACTCGAGTTTTCTTTGAAACGTGCCGGAGCATCTACAAAAGCTACTAAAGATATTATCGCTCATGTTTATGGTCACCTAAAACAGGATATTACTACTCACAATATCTACAAACATGCATTTGAGCTTTTGCACAAAGAAGAGAGACCTATCGCAATTAAATACTCACTTAAAAAGGCTATTTCTGAGCTAGGTCCATCAGGTTTTCCATTTGAGGACTTTGTTGCTGAGATATTTAGAAACAAAGGCTATGAGGCAAAAACAGGACAAGTTGTAAAAGGTTTTTGTGTAGCACATGAGGTGGATGTTGTAGCTTGGAATGACAAACAACTCATAATGGTGGAAGCAAAATTTCACAACGAAGGAGGAACAAAATCGGATTTGAAAGTTATTTTGTATGTAAAGGCACGTTTTGATGACCTTCGAAAGATGAAGTTTGATTATGGAAGAGAAAGAGACCTAGATGAAGCTTGGCTTGTTACAAATACCAAATTTACATCTACAGCTATAGAATATGGTAGCTGTCAGGGAGGGGTACGAATGATAGGTTGGAACTATCCACCAGTAGGAAACCTTCACGACATGATTATCGAGTCAAAACTTCATCCACTCACATGTTTACTGAGTTTGAACGGTCGAGAGAAAAAGGCACTTTTGGATCAGGGAATAGTAATGTGTAAAACTCTTGTTGAAAATCCAGATTTGCTTACTGCAATAGGTGTTCAGCCTGATGAAGTAAATAAAGTTATCGAAGAGATTGATAGTTTGTAAACATGAAAAGTAAACCAAAAAAGAAATCAGTGGTAAGTAAAGAGAACAAAAACATTGCTAACTTTCTTTTTGAAGTTGGAATGTTAGCCAGAACACCTAGAAGTGGTTTTCATTTTTTGGGAACTGGAAAACAGTCCGTTGCAGAGCACGTCAGTCGAACTGCATTTATTGGATATACTCTTGCTCAGCTAGATGGCACAGTTGATACATTAAAGGTTTTGAAAATGTGTATATTTCACGATATATCTGAAACTCGAATATCAGATCTAAATCATATTCATCAGAAATACGTAGAGAGGAAAGAGCATAGCGCAATACAGGATATAGCAGAGTCAGTTCCGTTTGGAGCTGATATTTTAGAGACTTTGACTGAGTATGAAAAAAGAGAGTCAAAAGAATCTATAATTGTTAAAGACTCAGACATTTTAGAGTGGATAATATCACTGAAAGAAGAGATTGATATTGGAAACACGAGAGCGTTTGATAGAGTTGAGTACGCTATCAGTCTGCTGAAAACTCAAAATGCAAAAACAATAGCTGGTACAGTGATGACAACCGAGTCATCTGACTGGTGGTCACCAGAGGATTCTGTTATCAGAAAAAAGAAATATCTATAAAAATATGACTCTAAACCTAGAAGAACGTTTTGATAAGATGAAAAATATCAGGGAGAGGATCCTAGAGCTGAAAGAGTCTCCTCTGTACCAGTATCGTATTGAAAATAAATATTTTCCTGTTGTTGGAGAGGGGAGCCTAATAGCCCATATCATGTTTATTGGAGAAGCTCCAGGTAAAAACGAAGCTGAAACAGCTCGACCTTTTTGTGGAAGATCTGGAAAGGTGTTGGACGAGATGCTGGAGTCTATCAGTTTAAACAGAAGTGACGTCTACATAACAAACATTGTTAAGGATCGACCACAGGAAAATCGTGATCCAAGTATTTTGGAAATAAACCTATACGCGCCATTTTTGGATGAACAGATAAATATAATTCAACCAAAAGTTATTGCCACACTTGGTCGTTTCTCCATGTCATACATTATGGGAAGACTTGGCTTGGACGATAAACTTGCACCTATTGGGGATTTGCACGGCAAAGAGTTTGTTGCAAAAACTGATTATGGAGAGGTTACTATAATCCCTTTGTATCACCCGGCCGTTGCTCTATATCAAGGAAACAACAAAGAAACTATT
>CAZSFU010000007.1:8680-16706 GCA_964606205.1 uncultured Candidatus Saccharibacteria bacterium
GACAATACTCACTTAACTTTTTTCGAGATGCTTGGTAACTGGTCTTTGGGGGACTATTGGAAAGAAGAGTCTATAAATTGGAGTTATGAGCTATTAACTTCAAAAGAAGAGGGTTTTGGTTTGGATCCACAAAGACTTTATGTTACTTGTTTCGAGGGTGATGAAAATGCTCCTCGTGATGAAGAGTCAGCTGCTATATGGAAAGAAATATTTGAGAAAAATGGTGTAACTGGAGAGCGAATATATTTTCGACCTGCAAACAAAAACTGGTGGAGTGCCGGACCAAATGGGCCTTGTGGGCCTGATACAGAAATGTTTTATGACTTAACTGGAACTCTGAACTCTGGAATGAATTTGGAAGAATACATAAAAGCAGATGATGAACAGAGAGTTGTGGAGATCTGGAACAATGTGTTCATGGAATTTCTATCAAAAGATGGAAAAGTTGTAAGTAAACTAGAAAATAGAAATGTAGATACTGGTGCTGGTTTTGAAAGAGTTGTCGCTGTGGTGCAGGGAAAGAGTAGCATATTTGAAACGGATGTTTTTTCACCTGCCATAGATCTTATAAAATCAAATTCTGATTTATATAATGAAAAATCTGCAAGAATAATATCAGATCATATTAGAACATCAGCAATGATGATTGCAGATGGGGTGAAGCCAAGTAATAAAGATAGAGGGTACATTCTTAGAAGGCTTATACGTCGTGCCGTAATACAGTCAAAGAAAATTGGTTTTATAAAATCAGAAAATATATCTGATGCGTTTTTGCCAATATTAAAACTTTATTTTGATTTTTATAGAAACTCTGAATATTTCAAATCAGAGCTAGATATTTCATTAGAAATAGATACAGAAGTTAAAAAATTTATAAAAACACTTGATTTGGGATTAAAAGAGTTTGAAAAAGGTATAGATCCTTTCGTTTTGGTGACTACGTACGGGTTCCCTATAGAAGTCATACTAGAATTGGCAAAAGATAAAGGTGTCAATATCGATATTGATACTTTTAACGAAAAAATGAAGGAGCACCAAGAACTTTCACGTGCAGGAAGTGAACAAAAGTTCAAAGGAGGTCTTGGAAGTACAGGAGAAATGGAAACAAAATACCATACAACTACACACCTACTACATCAGGCATTGCGAGATATACTTGGTGACTCTGTAGAGCAGAAGGGAAGTAATATAACAGCAGAAAGACTACGTTTCGACTTTGCTTTTGAGCGAAAAATGACAGATGACGAAAAGAAAAGAGTAGAGGACACTGTAAATGAAAAAATAAAACTGAGTTTACCAGTTAAAAAAGAGGTTATGAAAAAGTCTGATGCAGAAAAAACAGGTGCATTGCACTTCTTTGGTGAAAAATATCCAGATGAGGTAAATGTTTACTATATCGGTGATACTCTAGACTCTGCATATTCAAAAGAGTTCTGTGGAGGACCTCATATAGAAAACACTAGTGTTCTAGGAAAGTTTAAAATCGCAAAGGAGGAAGCGGTGTCTGCCGGAGTTCGACGCATAAAGGCCATCCTGGAATAAAACCATCTTATCTACGTTGTTGCTGTTCAATTTTGCTCGCTCACCGTACGTCAAAGTACGGCTCACTCTCAAAATCTCCAGCGCCTAGTATCTAAGCGGTTTTACTCCAGGATATAAAGTTGTGATAGAATATTTCTATGTCTTTTTTATCTTTCGGTAAAAAACAAGAACAGGTATCGCTGGTTGTAGATGTCGGAAACAGTACAGTTACCAGCTCACTAGTTTTATTTAGCGGAAACGATCTACCAGTTTTTTTGTATACAGTGACCGATAGTCTTGCAGTTGGAGACAAAGCAGATGCGTCTAGGTTGTTGGAGTCTTTTAGAACTACATTAGATATACAGCTGGCGAATTTAACAAAAAACGGTTTTACAAATAAATATTGGAATGATAATGAAAAAGTCGTGCGCTCAGCAATAGTTTCATTTTCATCACCGTGGTTTATGCTCAAAACAAAGCACCTCGTTATTACCAACGAGAAGGATTTTGTTGTTACTCAAGCATTTATCGATGATGTGATGGAAAAAGAGGAATCTCTTTTTGTTTCAGAGCTATTTGAAACAACCAAATCTGAGTTTCATATTGTAGAAAAAAATATTATTCATACAAAAATTAATGGATATACTCTAAACAGTCCGATAGGCAAGAAAACCAAAAATCTTGACGCATATCTATGCATGTCAGCTATGGATCATGGCATCGTGGACACCACATACAATTCTGTTTTGAGAAGTCTTCATATTCCAAAAGAAAATATTGCAATACATACATTTCCAGTTGTAGCTTTTTCAGTCATAAGAGATTTGTTCAATGCAAGTGGTAATTTCCTAATTATGGATGTTACTGGTGATATGTCAGACATTACGTTAGTGCAGGACTCTGTAATATTGCAGACGGTTTCGATGCCTTCTGGTAGAAATTTTATATTGAGACAGATTAGTAAAACATTTGGTGTTTCCATAGAGATAGCTGAATCAATGTTGCATCTATATAGCACAGAGAAAATCGATGACGTTGAAAGTCAAAAAATACACGACTTAATGGCACAGATCGAAAGCGAATGGGCTATATATTTTGAAAATTCTTTATTGGAGTTGTCGCCAACATTAAACTTGCCTGGTAATTTTTATTTGATGACACAAAAGGATGTTTCTGAAATCTATGAAAGCTTTTTGAAAGTGTCTAAAGTAGACGCAACTGTAACATTTAGAAAGTCGCTTAATATAGTAAAAATAGATGAGAATTCTGTAAAAGATTTTTTCAAGAATGAGTCCATAACGCAGGTTGATGAGTTTAGTGTATTTGTTTCTCTTTTTTTCAAAAAAATATTGAATAGCTAAATAATCCACAGATTTTATTTATTGGCAAAGATGTTGCGTTGATGTACAATATGTAAAATGGCAAATAAAAATGTAGTTCAAGATGTTCTTCCTCCAAAGAAATCAATAAGAAACGTAAAGTTATCTGAAAGAGGTTCAGATATTTCTGTATCTGCAACTAGAAAAACTGCTCCTAGACCAACTCGTTCAGAGCCTAAACCAGATATTGTGGTAGAAGACTTTACAAGGCCTGTCGCGATTAAAACAGAAGCTCCACAAAGAGTTGAGTCGACATTCGTAAACAACAGACCCCCAGTTACTCCCGTTAATAGCTACAAGTATGATTTTGATGAACCTAAAAAGTCATCTAGAAAAGTTTTATATGTCAGTCTTTTGGCACTTGTTGTTCTCTTGGGATTTGGAGTCTCTGCTTTTTTCAAAAGTGCAAAGATAACTATAATTCCAAAGAATCAGGTTGTGTCAGTTAATGATGTTTTCTCAGCCAAAAAGGATATATCATCAGGAGGTCTGGGCTTTCAGGTTGTCACTGTTGCCAAAGATGTTGAGAAAAGCGTTGATTCAACTGGTGAGTCAATGGTACAAAAGAAAGCTACTGGCAGTATCATAATTTATAACTCTTTTAGTGCTCAGTCTCAAAAACTAGTTGCCACTACCCGGTTCCAGACGACTGAAGGACTCATATACAGGCTAATAAGCCCAGTAACTGTTCCTGGAACGTCGGTAAAAGCGGGTAAAACAGTTGCTGGTAGCGTTGAGGCACTAGTTGAGGCAGACAAGGTCGGGGCAGATTACAATATTGGCCTAAAGGACTTTACAATTCCTGGTCTAAAGGGCGATCCAAAGTATTCAAAAATATACGGTAGATCAAAAACGGAAATGACAGGTGGTTTCTCTGGTATGCAGAAAACAGTTTCAAAGGATGTTATCGATAAATCAAACAATGAACTTGAGGATTCTCTAAAGTCATATCTATCAAAGGATATAACTTCTCAAATACCTTCAGATTTTGTTTTGTATGCTACATCTTTGAGTTATAACTTTGAGCCAGTCACACAGACAAACAGTTCAACTGGTGGAGCTGTTCTAAAAAAGAAGGGTACTGCTACGGCTATTATTTTCGACAAAGGTTTGTTATCTAGGGCTATTCTTGCAAAGCTTTTGCCAGAATCAGTTAACGATGTCGTTAAAATTACCAACCTAGAAGAGCTTGATTTTACATATGCAACTGACACTCCATCAGTAACAAATGGCTCTAATTCGGTCTCTTTTATGCTAAAGGGTGAACCACATTTTGTTTGGGTTGTTGATGAAGGTAAAATAAAAAGTGAGTTGTTAAGCCTCAATAGAAAAGATGCTCAAAAAATCCTGGCTAAGTATTCAAATATTAAAGAAGCCTGGGTTGAGACAAGACCTTTTTGGAACCAAACTATCCCATCTGATACAAATAAGGTGACTCTAATAAATACCTTGACGAAATAGGGCTAATTCTGTTACCATACTACCTGTTACTTAAAAATCGTCAGCAATCGAATTGGGATCAAAATAATGCAAGAACCTAACAAAAAAGAAACCATCGTTACTGCTCAAGTTATTGAGGCATTACCGAACACTTTCTTTAGAGTAAAAAGGGACGATAATGGCGAGGAAATGCTGACATATTTATCTGGCAAAATGAGGCTGCACCGAATCAGAGTTATGGTTGGTGACAGAGTTTCAGTTGAGTTAGAGCCATATGGAGGCAAAGGTCGCATAGTTAAAAGGGGTTAGGATGTATTATTTTGATTTTAAATTGCTTAAAAAATGAAAGTTAAATCTTCAGTAAAAAAAATTTGTTCAGGTTGCCAAGTAGTCCGAAGAAAGGGCTATGTTTACGTTGTGTGTAAATTAAATGCTAGACATAAACAGCGACAAGGCTAAAAATATAATAAAATGAGAATACTAGGAATCACACTACCAGAAGAGAAAAGAATTGAAATCGGACTAACAGTTTTGTTTGGTGTTGGACGACCTTTGGCTCATACAATACTAGACATAGCTAAAGTTGAATACGGTCTAAAGCCAAAAGAGCTTACAGTTGACCAGGAGAACGCAATCCGAAAAGTTGTAGAGAGTTACAAGATTGAGGGAGACCTTAAACGAGAGGTTGCAAGTAACATAAAGCGACTAAAAGATATAAAGACATACAGAGGCAGTAGACACGCTCGAAACCTTCCAACTCGAGGCCAGAGAACAAAAACAAACGCTAGAACAAAGCGAGGTGCAAAGAAAACTATGGGTACTGGACGAAAGACAGCCGATAAGAAGTAATAAATAACATAATAATTAATAAAATGGGAAAGAAACGTATAGTTAAAACAGGTGAGGGTGAAGCGGCTACAAAAGTGGCTACTCCTACCGTATCTAAAAAGAAAGTTGAAACTGGAACACTATATGTTCAGTCTACATACAACAACACTCAGATCGTTCTAACAGACGCAAAGGGTAACGTTTTAGCTACATCTTCATCTGGATCTATTGGTTTCAAGGGCGCAAAGAAGGGAACTCCTTTTGCCGCTGCAAAAGTTGGTGAAATACTAGGTGCAAAAGCTGCAACTATGGGAATGAAAGAAGTTGCTGTTGTTGTAAAAGGTGTTGGATCAGGACGAGAGTCAGGAATCCGAGGTTTTATATCAAAGGGAATAAACATCAACTCAATCAAGGATGTTACTCCAGTTCCTCACAACGGACCAAAGCCTAAAAAGCCTAGACGAGTATAATAACCACGCAATTATTTAAAAACATATGATCACAGGACCAAAATACAAAATAGCACGACGCCTAGGGGCACCAATATTTGAGAAAACTCAAACTCCAAAGTATGCAATGCACCTAGAACGAAGAGGTAAGACTAGAGGTTTTACAAAACCAAAGTCTGAATTCGGACTACAGCTTATCGAAAAGCAAAAAGCTAGATTTATTTATGGTATGCCTGAAAAGCAGTTTGCTGCATACGTAAAAGAGGCTATTGAGTCAAAAGGAACAAATGCTCCAGCAACTATCTACTCTTTCCTTGAGCTCAGACTAGACAGTGTAGTTTTCAGACTAGGATTTTCTCCTACACGATCAGGAGCTCGACAGATGGTTTCTCATGGTCACATAGCAGTAAATGGCCGAAGAGTAGACACTCCATCTAGACGACTACGAGTAGGTGATAAAATAACTATCGCTGAAAGATCTCTAAAGAAGCCTCTTTTTGCTGATTTGGACTCAAAAATAAAGAACGCAACTGTCCCATCATGGATCAAGTTTGATGCTGTAAAGAAAATAGCAGAGATCCAGGGTATGCCACAGTATGTCAAAACAGAAAACATGTTTGACCTAAACACAGTGGTTGAGTTTTACAGTAGATAGTATTGATTTTTTATTGGAAATAGTGTATATTGCGAAGATTATAATTTAACTAAATAACAACACCCTATATGTCTGATTTCAACATTGTATTGCCTTCAAAACCAAAAATCGTGTCTGAGGAAAAGTTCTCAGGCGTTTATGAAATAGACGGTCTTTATCCTGGTTATGGACACACACTAGGAAACAGCCTTCGACGAATTATTTTGTCATCACTTCCAGGTTCTGCGGTAACATCTGTGAAAATCGCAGGTGTAGCACATGAATTTTCAGTTATTCCTGGAATAAAGGAGGATGCGATTACTATACTTTTGAACCTAAAAAAGATGAGACTTTCAGTTGTATCTGACGAACCACAAATTCTTTCACTAAAAGTTAAAGGAGTAAAAGAAGTAACAGCAGGTGATATAAAAACTACTGGAGGAGTTGAAATAATGAACCCAGAGCTAGTTATCGCTAATCTAACTGACAAAAGTGCAGATCTAGATATGGAAATAACAGTTGAGAAAGGTCTAGGTTTCGTGTCAAAGGAAGAGCTACAGAAAAACCGAGTTGATATTGGTCACATCTCACTAGATGCTATTTTCACACCTATCAGACGAGCTAGTTATGAGGTTGAGAACATGCGAGTTGGAGACAGAACAGACTTTAACCGACTACGAATGATCATCGAGACAGATGGAACTATTACTCCAAAGGAAGCTCTGGAGAAATCTATAGAGACTATGATCCACCAGCTAAAAGCCATTGTTGGATTCAAGGAAGAAGAAGTAATACTTACATCTAGTTCAATGAAGGAAGTTCCTCACAAAGAGGACATGGACGATGATTCTCTAAAGACTCGAATCGAGACTCTAAACCTATCTGCTAGAACTCTAAACGCACTTTCAAACGCAAACATTCGAACAGTTGGAGGTTTGGCTCGAAAGAAAGAGAAAGATATTCTAGAAATAGAAGGACTTGGATCAAAAGGTCTTACAGAAATCAAAGAAGTTCTAGAGACTTTCGGCATATCACTTAAATAATAGTTTAATTTACCACAATGAGACATCACAACGTTACAAGAAAATTCGGACGAGTTAGAAAAGTAAGAAACGGACTAATGAAGTCTCTTGCTTTGGCGCTTGTGGTAAACGGAAAGATAAAAACAACTGATGCAAAGGCTAGAGAGCTACGACCTATGATCGAAAAGCTAGTAACTCAGGGTAGATCTGGAACAGTAGCTTCTCGAAGAGCTATAGTTTCAAAAGTTGGATCTATCGCAGCAACAAAAATAGTAAAAGAAATATCTCCAAAGTACATGGATAGAAAAGGTGGTTACACTAGAATCACAAAGCTTCCAGCAAGACTTTCAGATGGTAGCCTAATGGCGATAGTTGAATTTGTATAATAAATCAGTAATATAACCTTTATGAAATACGTACTAGATGCAGATAACAAGAAAGTCGGACGAATAGCTACACAGGCCGCTGTTTACCTTATGGGAAAAAACCGAGCTGATTTTGCTAGAAACTATATTCCTGACGTAAAGGTTGAAATAATCAACACAGGCAAGGCAGCTATTTCTGACAAGAAGTACGATCTAGAGACTATTGCTTACTACTCTGGATACCCAGGAGGACTACGAAAGCCTACAGCTAGACAAATAGCTGCAAAGCATGGAAACAAAGAGTTGTTCAAAGAGGCTGTTTGGGGTATGCTTCCAAAGAATAAACTTCGACAGAAGATGATGAACAACCTAACAATCACAGAATAAT
>CAZSFU010000008.1:0-15779 GCA_964606205.1 uncultured Candidatus Saccharibacteria bacterium
AAGTACCGCGCCAACTCTATAACGAGATCTACCAGAAACACCGTGATATAGGAGTAACCATCCTTTATCTGTTTTGATAGGGGGCACGGATATGCCAACTTTTACACTATCCCACATCCCAGCTCTGGCTTTAATTATTGGAGTGTTTATAAAACTGTTTCGCTCCGGAAAACCTGGAGTGGAGCCGAAATCTCCACAGATATAATTATGAACTCTGTGGAACAAGAAATATTTACCGTTAACTTTTTCTGGATGCAGACAGCCATCTTTATCGTCTACGCCGTCAGCACTGACTAAAACAGGCTTGGACCAGTTCCAGTTACGCTTCTTCATATCTTTTTCAAGTATAGAGGACATTGCAATAGACGGTGGAGTAATTCCGTTATAAGCGGTGTAATACATATATACAGTACTGCCTATTTTGGTAAGTCGGGGATCTTCACAACCAGAGTTACCGTTTGGCACACCCTTACCTTCGAATGACTCCCTTGGTACATATGCTGGTTTATTTCCAATATAAGAAATATCTGTAGCATTTATACTTTCAGCGTAGCCAACAACAGAAGTATTATCATTCCCCATCGCTCGGTAAAGTATACGCACAACACCTGCTATGTCTATTGCTGCTGGGTTAAATATAGCCTTCTCTTCCCACGCTACATCTTTTCTTGGTTTCATCAATGCGCCCTCACCTATTCTATGAAAACCGATTTCTCTGTATGGATACTCCATAGCATCCAAAAGGTTGTCCATATCAACACATGCAAGCGCTATCGTAGTATCTGTAGCACCATAATAAATATGAAGCTTATTGTTTTTTATTAACGCACCACTTGGAAATATTGTGTTACTTATTATTCCATTTTTCTCATAAGGCTCTTCTGGTACAAGAAGCGCTCCGCGAGTTTTACCTATTATCTTTCTTGGATCCTTTAGATCAAGCAAATACGCCTCGATAGCAAAAACTCTATCTGCTGAAGCATGATTTTGAATTCTACAACAAACAAGCAACCATCCTCTTTCTGTTTTTATTGGGCAACTACCTATCTCTATTCTGTCAGAGTCATCACCTTTTATAAAAATATGTTTGTTGAGGTTTGCATACCATTTATTCCAGTGCTTTTCATTCCACATATCTTCAAGTTTGGTGAACTCTGCTATGGCCATATGTGTCGGAAGTTTGTCTGGATTTACAGTAAGAAGCGCCATGTATTTTCCATTAATTTTTTCTGGGAAAAGGCACATAGCCTTTGCATTAAAAGGAGTTATGAGATGTTTCTCAGATATTTTTTTCATATCCTTGCTTATAGCAAGGCCAACTTTAATTCCCTCTGGAATATTTAGCGGGAAAGCAGAAAGTGCTGTATAGAAAATATAATATTTACCATCAACCTTTGTTACACGAGGATCCTCACAACCATATCTTTCCCAACTATGTTCTGGAACTATAAAAGGTTTTCTGTCTTTAAAATTTACGCCGTCTTTACTTACAGCTTTCCCTATTACAGACATTGAAAAATTATTTCCTTCTACTTTTTCTGGGTGTGACTGCGCTCTGTAAACTAGGTGGATATCATTTTTAATCTGTATTGGGTTACCGTTGAAAACAGCATAATTCTCAAAAGAATTTTCTGACTGTGGAGCAAGTATTGGATTTTGTTTTGAGCGTCTTACTACGTACATAATATTTAAAAATTTAATGCATATAATATATCCTCTTCTGTTGATTTCTTTCTTCTCAACTCTAGTCCTAATTTTTGCTTTTCTGGTTCGTAATTTTCAAAATATCTAGAAAGCTGTAGTGCCGACCTAATTATACTCAATTTTATAATAATTGAACCTAAATTTTCTTTACCAATAGACTTATATTTCAACATCAATAACTTATCAAGCTCTCTTTGAAAGACTTTATTAACCCACGCTCTTTCTCTAAAATTACCATAATCAATAACCATAGAAATAATCTTATTATTTGTTACTCCCACCCACTCCATATCCAACAATTCAATTTTTGATGAATCATAAACATAGACATTATTTGGTGCCATATCACCATGCACGAGAGATTTTATATTATTCTCTTTAGTATCCACTAAAGAGTCAAAATCATCCAAAGTTTTTTTAATCTTTGATTTGAAATCAACAATATTCAATCTTTTCTCCAAAACCTTATGAAAATATATTTTATTTTTTCCAAAATCATAAGGTTTTACTTTTCTTCCTAAAACCACCATTATGTCTCTTTTTAAATTTTTATACCCCCCCGAATGCTTCTTGAGCAAGCTCTTCAAATTAGTTGGCATTTCACTAATATTAATTGAATGAAATTTTTCTATTTGATCTATTGCGTTTTTGGCCTCCTTTTCTCCCAAAAGTTCTGTCCCTTTATTCTTTAGAATAAATCCAACCTTTACATCTTTAGTTGGTAAAGTATCCATCACAAGAAACGGTAATCCTTTTTTAAGATTATAATTATAATCAATTACATTTCTTGTATTAATAATATTTTTTGATTTTACATATCTAACAAATTCAATTTGTCTCTTAAATGGATCTAATATTTTTTTAGTATTATTTTGAGGAATTTTAATAAAACGTTCAACGGTTTTTCCATTTTCTACCCTATTCGCTACCATAAAAAAATATCTCCTACCAGAATACGTTATATCTTTAACTATTTTATTTTCTTCCTCTCCAACAACAAAATTCTGTTCTTTTAAAATCCTTACCACTCTATTAAAATACTTTTCTTCCTCTGTTATCTTTAACTTAGTCATATTATAAAAGTATTTCTATGCTTTCTTTAATTGATAATGCTTCGTACTACCCGTCTGTAGGTATTTTAACAGTTTTTTTATAGGTGTTGTCGCTACACATACCACCTTGTCTCCGCCCCCGTAGTAAACATATAATTCATCTCCACGAATAAGCGCACCAGAAGCATAAACTACTCCAGGTTTACCGTCGTTCTCATAGTGAACATCTGGAGAAAGTATTGGGTGTACAGAACGATATAGAACCTTTGTCGGGTCATCCTTATCTAGAATCATTGCACCAAGTCTGTATTTATCTGTACTGTTTTTTTCCAAAGCATGATAAAGCAAAAGCCAACCAAGCTCAGTTTTGACTGGTGGAGGACCAGAACCTTTTAGTAAAAAATCCCATGAATTTTTCCTACCTGGTTGTGGGCCTTCTGGTCTTGGGCTGTAAATAATATCGTTAAACTTATCTAGATCATCTACATAATCAACCAAAACTTTTGGACTGATGCTGTGTAGAACAGCAAACTTGCCGTTTATTTTTTCTGGAAAAATTAACCAATTTTTACTTCGGTTTTCTGGAGATGAAATTAGTTTTGGCTTTTTCCAGTTCCAATTACCAGCCTTAAAATCTTTTAGACTAATTGAAGTCAAAGCAATACGCATAGAATTCCAACCTTCAAAAGCTGTGTAAACCATGTAAACTTTATTATCAATCAAAACCGCTCTAGGATCCTCTGCTCCACCCCAACTACCACCAGATGTATATATGTACGGACTATATGATATGGGACCCATAACTTTTTCTGGATCAGGCATACCGTAACCCCTAGAAGCCTCAAAAACTGGATAAGGAAGCCTGTGTGAGAAATCTTTACCATCTAAACTTTTCGCGTAACCTACGCGAGAAATACCGTCTCCACCTACAGCTCTGTATAAAATATGGACAGTTCCTTCATCGTCTTCTATGGCCGCCGGGTTGAATGTTCCGTCACTTTCCCAAACACTTCCGTAGATTGGCTCAATAACAGGATTACTATGATATCTGTCCATGATCTTTGGATGATGTCTCGCGTCTTCCGCCTCCTTGAACAATGAAGGAATTCTTGTAACGATCAACGTTCCGTCATGAGTAACCCAGTACAAAACCAAAGTACTAGGCAGCGCAGCAAAACCTAATGGTCTTATCGGTCTAGTTTTATCAACAGAATCCACAATTCCCTGCCATATAGGCAAATGACCTCGCCAGATAATTCTCTTTGGATTATTTAAATCAAAAACAACAGCCCCCATTTGTAACAATGTTTTTGATCCTTGTTCAACAGAAGCGTCATATATAAGCAAAATACCTTCTGTAGTTATAGTTCCACCTATTACAGTTAAGTTTTCTGAATCAAAATAGCCGACTCTAGATGTAAACATAAGAGATGGTTTTTCTTTCCAGACAGAGAGGGAAATAGATGCCTGGTTTCTCATGAACAAACCGTCTCTGTACATTTCAAACTTATCTTTTTGTTTGTCGTAAACTACGGTTGCATGCCTTGAATCATTTGCCAGCAACTCCGACTTAACCTCCCATTTATATAAATCTTTTGATCTAGCGATCACTAACTTCTCTTTTGTTCGAAGTCCAGCCTTTCTAAAATATGTCATCACAAAACCATTTGGAGTCTTTGATATAGAAAAGTTATAACAAGATTTTATTGTTTCACTTTTTTTACTTAGAGTTTTTATACTTACTTTTCCCGGATCTACTATAAAATCTATTCCATTTTTACTCCATGAAAGAAAAAGCGTGCTAGAAGTTTTTGTTTCATTTTTTTGTAGAAGAATTACCCCATCTGAAACAGCAACCACGGCAATAGGCATCCCCCCTAATTTCTTTAACTTTGTGGTTTTTGTAGTGGTTTTCTTCATTTTCAAGCAACTTATCTGTTGTATTTATCCTCTAGCCTCACAATATCGTTTTCATCAAACTGACCCTCTGATATTTCCAAAACAACAACATCATCTACTGGTGCAGAAATTCTATGGTTCGTATGTGGTTCAATCAAAAACTCTTCTCCTGCATTTGGCTTAAAAGACTTGTCTCCAACAATGATGTCTGGATTACCAGAAATTATCTTCCAGAACTCTTGTCGATGTGTGTGATACTGCAAACTAAACTCTTCACCCTTGTTTATATATAACAGTTTTACTGTCGAAGGTTCATTATTTGTAAAACGTGTAAATGACCCCCATGGTCTTTTGGTGGTTTCAGGATTCATAGTTTTATTTTATCACGTAAAGAGAAAATTGGTTGAGAAAACTGTTGATAGCTAGACGTATTGTTTAAGTAGTTCCAATGTATCAGATGGGTCATCTGGTTGAATAAAATCAACATCAGTTTTTTTAACAGGAGCATCATTACCACCTTTATATAAAGCATCTCCAACAAACATTATTTCGTCATCCGTAACTTTAAGAAGGTTTCTAATTTTTCCAATAGCATAGGCTTTGTCTATTCCCATTTTTGTGACATCAATAGAGCTCATACCTCCAATTCTAATATCGAACTCTGGTATTTTTTTCTTTAAAAGACTCACGAGCATCTGCCGTTTTAGCCTGTCAGGATCCCAAGCTTTTTTTACATCAATTGGAGCTTCTTGTCCTCTGCCAGAAAAAGTAACTTGTGTGCCCCTATCTTCCAATATTTCTCCGTAAGAACCAGATAAATCAAAACCAGACTCTAAAATAGATTCGTCGAAAGCGTTCATTATCTTTTTTATCTCTAGAGGAGCAAGTCTTTCTTCATATAACATTTTCCATTCATTTGAAACATAGTCATACGTATAACAGGTACTACCCATTGTTGGAAATAAATATAGATTTTTTAAATACTCTTTTGGCGCAGAAAAACTTGCAAGAAACTGTTTTTGAAACTGGGCATATGCACCTCCAGAAATAACAGCTAGATAATATTTTGGTAGAAGTCTAGCCAAAACTTCTGACATTTCCTCTGTTAATTTGGATTTACTCTCTGCTAGTGTGCCATCCAAATCAAAGGCAATAACTTTTTTGTTATTTATCATAATATGCTAACATTGTAACATATTACAAAACCGATTTTTACCAAAATATGACTAAAAATATACTAGATTTCTTTGATAGGTTGGAAGACAAAACACGGGCTAGACTGAGTCGCTTGCCACTATTTTACGCGCTATTGGGTGGAGTAGGCGTTGTTCTTTTTTGGAGAGGAATCTGGCATATTGCAGATGATATAAGTCTTAATTCAATTCTATCCCTAGTTATTGGGTCTGGAATACTCCTAGTGACTGGTGTATTTGTATCTGCTTTTGTTGGTAATAGACTTATTATATCTGGACTATCTGGAGAGAAAAAACTAACAGAAAAGACCAAAGAGGAGATAGAAACTGAGGAGGATAAAATAGACAGAATACAAAAAACGCTAAATAAAATGGAGCAAAAACTCGAAGAAGTAGAAACTGAACTCCAGCATAAAAAATAAACTATTTGTTTAGCTTTTCCAATATCTCTTCCAGAGTATCGTTTTGGTTTTCCAAATGAAGCAGGATGTTCTCGATCTCTTCTTCTGCTTTTTTATTAACTTCAAAATCAGCCTGGGCTCTACGCTCAGCATGATCACTCTGAAGATTCTGTCCAATCATGATAAGTGGCAAAATAAATATCTGAATCATGTTGGAAATAAATAGCCAAAAAACAAAAGCTGGATATGGATCAAACTGATACTCTACAGGACCCAAAACATTCCAGCCAAGCCAAATAATAGTCCAAAATAGAATTACAAAGAAAAAACCCATAGTTCCTATATGCTGAGTTATCCATACAGCAAATTGATCCAAAGCGCTTAACTTTTGTTTTTGCTCTAAATTTACGTTTCTAATCGGAACTCTACTTTCTCTTATTTCCTCTATTGAACGAGCTGGTCTTTTCATAAATTAATTATATCAAATATTTATCAAATAGCTCTAGCCACTAAACCTATTACTAGTATTCCAATAAAATTGAAAATAAATGAAACTGGAATAAAGGCATTTGTTTTTGTTTTTGCAAAACCCAAAAGTGAAATGCCTATTTCGTCAGGAAAAGGTGAGGCTATTATTATTCCACCCAACATAAAAGTAAACCACCTAAAATACTTGAGTTTAAAAAGAGCATGATATCTTCTCCAAAGTGAGTTATGTTTTAATAATTCAACAAAATGAACTGATAGCTCGTCACGAATGAACTGAAAAATCACAATATCCCCCAAAAGCGCACCGAGCGCACCAAAAAAAGCAACCGTAATCAACGAACCCTGGCTAGCTAACTGGCTCAGAGTAACTATAGCTGGTGCTGTCGTAAAAATAGAGGTAAAAAACATGCCAGCAATAAAGCTACCGAGGATTTTGAACCCTGAAGCAGCTCCAAGTAGACCCGATAGAATATCCGCCCTTACCAAAATAATAGCTATTAAAACACTGAGTGCCACGAGAGACAGATCATGCAGAACAGCTTTTTGATTTACCGAAGACATTTAAATAACTATTTAACTTTCTTTGGCTTCTTCTTTTCTTTTTTGTGTGTTTCTCCTTTAGACATATAAATATTATATCAGTTAGCAAAACTATTTCTATTTATTTATACACTTTTATTCTTTCTTTTTATCCAGCTTATCTAGTTTCAACAAAGTTACGCCAAAATACACAACTAGAGCAACTACGATAAAATCTATGGTGACACTTAAAAAATCACCGTACATAATCCGCGCAGAACCTATACCAAAAGAAGCTGTTTTTAATCCCCCAACGGCTCCCAAAGCCAAACCAAGTATTGGATTGATGAGGTCTGTAACTATTGCAGTAACCACTTTTGAAACCGCACCTCCTAAAATAAATCCGACTGCCAACCCCACTACACCCTGAACTCGAACAAAATCCAAAAATCCTCTCATGTGTTTCATAAAATATATTATTACTTATTTAAATAACATTGTACCACTATCTAACTTTAATTCTAATACCAACTCTCCTTTGCTTGTAAACAAATAACTATCTACTTCAGCTAGAGCCTTTGAGAATTCACCTTCCTGGGAACCTTCACAGTACATAAGAGTAGACATCATTTTATCTAGGACTATTTTATTTTTTGTCACTTTATACTCTCCACCCACACCGTTGCAGTCTGTTGTAGCCGAAAAAGTTCCATCGTTTTTGAAAGTCAAATAAAACTTATTAGCATTTTTAGGTATTATTTTTGTGTCGTCATTGTAAAGTGTTGAAACCCAACTCCATTTTTTCATACCAAGAGTCATTTTTGATGGATCAGCTTCCCCCTCAAAGTTCTGAACAACTTCCCCTAACTGCATAGTTTTTGGATCGAACTTGAACCACAAACTCTTACCCACTGAAGGTTTGACGGCAAAACTTTCACCTGACTTTCTATCTGCATAGTTAACAACAATAAATCCTCTACTATCAACCTCTGTTGTCTGGGGAGCAATCCTGTCTCCTATTAATGTTGCATCTCCACCAACATACCCCCCTTCCTTGTTCAAAGCAACAACAACATAATAGAAAGTTCCTGAGCCACCAGTATTTTGCGCCAAAAGAAAGGCAATGTCCTCACGACCATCGTTATCAAAGTCATGTGTGACTTCGTTTCCAAAATATGTAGTTACAACCTTTGACGCTGAACCTGGGACGATAGAGACTTCACTTTTACCGTTGGTTAACTTAACGCTCTGGCCTTCAATGTTATAGGTTGCATCTTTATACCCAGCAACCACATTTACAGGTTCAATTTTCTTAAAGCTTGTAAAATAAACTATTAAACCGATAGAAATGACAAGAACTAATCCTAAAACTATGTATGTTTTTTTCATGAATTTATTATATCACCCAAAGATTAACTTTGTATGAACACAGATCAGTTATTCTTACAAATATAAAAGAAGGCTGGAGGGGTGTTGAGAAGTGTAAATTTCACCTTTACATCACCAAAATATTCTTTAAGTAGACCTAGAGACTCTGGAAAGTACTGGAACTGTAAAAAAACGCCGCCCGAATCCAGGTTACTTACTGTATTTATAATAATTTCTGACTTTACATGCTTATCAAGATTTGAAAGTGGAATACCAGAAACGATATAGTCTGCTTTGTTGCCACCCAAATAGTTGGTTACGTTTACAGCCGACTCAGATATAACTTGTATCCTGCCGTCTTGTATTTGATTTAACTTTTTTACAAAAACAGTATCAATTTCAAACACATAAAGTTTTGCGTCTTTATGCATCTTTTTTAAAATTTCCTTTGTGAAAGTTCCGCTACCAGCCCCTAGCTCTATAATAATCCTAGCCCTATCCCAATCTATCTCAGACAACATGTCCTCTACCAAAAAAATAGAGCTGGGTGCAATAGCCCCAACTTGTCTCCATTTTTTAAAAAACTGAACTATAAAAGAGTCTTTCATTTGTGCTCTACTATAGCACGTAAACAGTATTTAATATAAGGAAAAAGCCTGACAAGGACGAGCCAATCCTTCATTGTAAATCCTATTTGTAGAATAATAAGCCCGTATTTGATAAACTTAAAAGTATGAATACAGAAATAATCGCGGAACTTAAAAAGAATTTTAGCGGAGACATTGAAACAGGAGAAGATACTTTAAAAAAGTACTCCAGGGACGCAAGTCTTTTTGAAATAAAACCAAAACTAGTTATTTTTCCCAAAAATAGTGAGGATGTTAAGTTCGCTATAAAGTGGGTCAACGAAAATAAAGAAAAGGACCCTACCCTTTCCATAACAGCGCGATCTGCCGGAACATGCATGAGTGGTGGCTCACTGAACGAATCCGTAATAATGGATTTTACTCGATATATGAACAAAATCATCGAGGTAAAAAATGACTATGGCGTAGTGGAACCAGGTTGTTTTTATCGAGATTTTGACAAGGCTACCAGAAAAATCGGCAAAATAATGCCAACATATACAGCATCACGAGAGATTTGTGCTGTAGGCGGAATGGTTGCCAACAACGCGGGTGGAGAGAAAAGTATAAAGTACGGAAAGGTAGAGAATCACATAAAAAAACTAAAAGTGGTTTTTACAGACGGAAATGAATATGAGGTGAAACCACTAACCATGAGTGAGCTAGAAGAAAAAATCACTCACAGCGACTTTGAAGGCGAACTCTACAAAAAGCTTTTTGATTTAATTAAAGAGAATTATGATGAAATAGTTTCTGCAAAACCTGATGTCTCAAAAAATTCCTCTGGCTACTATCTTTGGAACGTATATAACAAAGAAAACGGGACCTTTGACCTATGCAGGCTGATTGTTGGTTCACAAGGAACACTAGGTATTGTAACAGAAATAACTTTTGATTTGGTCCCGATAGCAAAATACTCTAACCTTTTGGTTGTATTCCTTCCATCTCTAGAAAAAGTAAGTGAATTGGTAACACGAATACTTCCATTTAAGCCAGAAAGCCTCGAGACTTATGACGACAAAAGTATGATACTGGCAGTACGATTTTTCTTTGATTTCTTTAAACAACTAGGTTTCTGGGGAGCGCTACGACTTGGTTTTCAGTTTGTTCCAGAGACTTTTATGATCCTATCTGGCGGAGTGCCGAAACTGATTCTAATGATTGAGTTTACAGGAGATACTGAGGAGGAAGTTATATCAAAACTAACAGAAGTACGGGACCACCTAACAGACTTTCACTTTAAGATGCATATTGCGAAAAATAGTGGTGAAGCTGAAAAGTACTGGGATATAAGACACGAGAGCTTTAACCTTCTACGAAAACACGTACAAGGAAAAAGAACTGCACCCTTTATAGACGACCTTATTGTTAAGCCAGAGTTTCTTCCTCAATTTCTACCCAAAATAAAGGCTGTAATAGATGAATACAAACTAGACTATACAGTCCAAGGACATCTAGGAAACGGTAATTTTCACATAATCCCACTTATGGACCTGGACTCACCCTTTACATCGGATGCGATATTGGAAATATCAAAAAAGATTTACGCCATAGTAAAAGAATACAAAGGTTCCAACTCAGCCGAACACAATGACGGTATTATCCGTACACCATACCTTGTTGAACAATTTGGAGAAAAAATCACGGGCTTGTTTAAAGATACAAAAAACATTTTTGACCCTAAAAACATACTCAATCCAAATAAAAAAGTTGGAGGGACTTTCGAAGATATTAAAAAGTGGATGATAAAGAAAAACTAGATGGTTAGAAAAAATAGCAGTAGAATAAAAAACTGGACCAAATCAAGAAAAAATATTCTTGTTGGTTTTTTACTTCTGTCTAGTGTCTCTTCTGTTATCTACCTAAATCAAAGAAAAAACGTATCTGGAAACGTGCTGTCATCGTTTACCAGGAAAATGATCTATCCTACTCAATTATCTGATAAACAGATCACAAGAAATGCGATTGAGTCTAACCCAAAGTTTAACCAGATAGCGTTCGCAGAAACTGACAAAATGCTAGCAAATGCAGTGAGTACACTCATTAAACCAGGTAACTCATCTGAACCTACTCCATTGGAAATGGGAACTTGGCTATGGACCCCAGTATTGAATCAGGACGAAGCATATAGAAATAAGATTATTTCCAACGCTGTAAAAAATGGCATAAGAAACATTTATGTATCCATAGACTCGTATTTGGATATATACATAATGCCAGATGGAAAAGAAAAAGACGCAAAAAAAGCCAGATTCGACAAAAATATAGAGGATTTTATACGAGCAGCAAATAAACAAGGTATAAGCGTTGATGCAGAAGCAGGATGGAGAAACTGGGCAGAAGAAGGTCATGTATACAAAGCGTTAGCAACTCTCAGCTACGCAAACAAGTTTAACAAAACCCATGACGCAAAGTTCCGAGGGTTTCAATACGATGTTGAACCATACCTACTTGACTCATATCAGGAAAATAAGGAGCTGGTTCTTAAAAATTTCCTGAAACTTATAGACAATAGTGTTAGTTTTTTAAATAACAGCGACTTGGAAATCTCTGTAGCAATTCCTGAGTTTTATGACGGTACCAATAACGACACTCCTAGCTTTTACTACAAAGGACGAACTGGTTACACTATAGACCATCTGCTATACGTTTTAGACAGGAGACCTAACAGTAAAGTCCTCGTCATGTCATACAGAAACTTTAGCAAAGGTTTAGATGGATCTATAGATATTTCATCAAACGAGATTGATTCAGCGAACAAACACAACACTAAAATAATCATAGCCCAGGAAACAGGAAACGTTCAGCCGCCATATATTACTTTTTACAACACCAATAAAAAGCGTTTTAATAGAGAAAAATCTGAGATAGAAAAAACTTTCTCACTGGACAAAAGTTATGGTGGCATAGCCATACACTACATAAATGCTTTCATGGATCTAAAGTAAACAAAAAATCCCCTATAGGGGATTTTTTGTAATTAATCTTTAATTAGGACTATGACAGGTGCTTTGAAACGAGCTTAGTCATTTCAAACATGTTCACAACACCCTTTCCTCCAAAAACTTTCTTTAGAGCTTCATCTGCATTGATGTTTCTCTTGTTCTTTGGATCCTGTAGATCGTTCTTCTTGATATACACCCAAAGCTTCTTAACAACGTCTGATCTTGGCATTGGGCCTTTTCCTACTACTGCAGCGAGTTCATCACTGACATTCATAGGTTTCATAAATGCTGAATTCTTTTTTTCCATATTTTTGATTAAAAGATAATACCAACTATTATACAGGATTCTCCCTCTGAGGGCTATAGCCACAATACACAATACATTGTCTATTTATTTAGTTCTGTTAAAAGATCATTAATATCCAAAGCTTCGGTGACCATTTTTACTTGTCCGTTTTCATCTATATCCCAATCCTCTCTTGGTCTGTCATAGTACAACTCAACCCCAATACCATCTGGATCATCTAGATATATAGCCTCAGAAACACCATGATCAGAAAAACCCGTCACAGGATATCTAGTATCAATAATTTTCTTTAGAACCTGGGCCAGCTCCTTTCTTTCGGGAAATAAAATAGCAAAGTGGTACAAACCACTATGGCCTTTCGGGGGTGGCATTACGCCCTTTCCTGACCACGTATTGAGACCTATATGATGATGATAACCGCCTTTTGACAGAAACACTGCTGATTCTCCATAGTGCGCGGTAACGTCAAAACCAAGTAAATCTCTGTAGAAAGACAGTGATCTGTCCAAATCCGCAACTGTTAAATGAACGTGTCCAATAGATACATGTTTGTTTTCCATGATTGCGATTATAACATTTAGAAATAACAAAAAACACTGGCCGTTTGACCAGTGTTTTTTGTTCAACCTACATTACCATTACGCCAGTATCAGCTGAGTGCCAACCCAGAACTGCAGGGTTTAACATTCCAAATATCATAGCTATATGAGCAACAATCAGAAACAGGGCTACCAGTATTGCATGAACTTTGAGCTTCTCTTCTGGACTTGCATCTTTCTTGATAATGCCGAATTCAAGCAAGGCGAGACCTCCTAGTGGAATAATCCCCGCCAAATAAAATCCAACTGCTACAATATCAGCAAAACCTCTCCATCCTCCGCTTGCAGTCAAAGGCACCACAGCAGTGAAAAACAAATAAATAAAAACTCCAGTAAAGTAGGCTCCCACAACAGCTCCTGCTATGGAGTTTATTTTCTTCGCAATTCCAGAAAAATTTCTAGTGAATAAGATATATAGTTCAGTAACTGCAATAGTCTCCGCAAGCACAACTGGTATAGCCATAAACATGAGCAGGTTCCATGGCTGGTTATCAGCCAATAACTGCATATAATGTGTCATTTCCATATTTTTATATTAGAACTAGTAATTAAACTGCTCTAGTATAAAGGTGGTGATCTAGGATTAAATTTACTACGATCTAGTCTCTTTTTTACTTTTTCGTATGACCACTGGTATACCCAACCAGTTTTTAATGGAATATCAAAAAATAGATTTAGATTAAAGACAAATATCAAAACAAAGAGCAAATCCAAAACGATACCGAGAGGAACAACAAACTTACCGAAAGACTGAGCCATGACCATGTGGTCATTTAGATCCAAGACATGATCGTGATGCGACATGCTATGTGAGCCTAGAGCAGAATACACACAAAGACTTACAGAAAAAGCCAGAGCCAGTACCACAAGAAACGAAAAAGTCTTTACTAGCATATTATTCATATACAAATTATATACCCAAATAGAATAAATACTAAATTTAATATATTAAACGTATTTAATCAGCTAGGTGACTGTGATCGTTATATGTCCATAAATGCCATTTTGAATCTTGATCACCGAAACTAGAATGTTGCAAAACAGTCAGTCCAGTATTTTTCATCACAGCAGAAGTTTGAAAATTTTTAAAGCTCAATTGATTTAAAGTGTCACCAAGCAAAACCCGAGCAATAATAGTTTTAATAAAATAAGCATGTGTTACAACCAAAATATTTGTCTCTGTTTTATTTAACAAAAAATTCAACGCTTCGTCTGCCCTCTCAATAATCTCAGAGAAGTTTTCACCATCAAGACATTTTTGATCTGGTAAATAAAGCGAATTATGCCATTCATTCCAGATTTCTACAGCTTCCAAATCCTCGTGTGAACGTCCATTGAGTATGGTTGGTTTTATCCTCTCAACAAATACTTTAGAATATTCTGGACTTTTATTAGTTAAAGTGCCGATTACACTAGCTGTTTGTTTTGCTCGCTCCAAAGGACTTGAGATCAGAATATCGAAATCAATATTTAAAGCTCTTTTTGCTATCATCTCCGCCTGGCGTTTACCCTTTTCACTGAGAGGAGAATCTGGTCCTTGATATACGGCTGCAACGTTATCTTCACTTTGACCATGACGCACAAAATATATGTTCTTATTTATTTTAAAATTGGACATGTTGTAAGAGTAACAGATATACGTGTCTGTTACTATCTACTCGCATTTAGAGCGACGTCTGTCGATGTTGCTACGCCATAGTAGTAACACACTCTCTGAAGTGGTTTGTATTTTGATTTAAACTCTTTTGTTTTCAGATCACCATTTGGATAAAGCACGTTGTATATAACATCTGACGTGTAACCTATCTGCGGTTTGTTTACGCATTCTGGATCCGAACTGTTTCTAGTTGTAGTTGCAACATATCTAGGAGGCGAAACATCAACTATATTTGAAACTATAGGGTCTGTTGTTGTGGCTATTCGACCATCTGACTTACCGTATATTTCAAACACAACCTTTTTATCTTCCGTTTTTCCTTTTACCGTTAACGGACTTCCGGTGTCGTTTACAAATTTCAAATCAACTCCTGGGTCAGAGTATGTAGCGTCCATTCCCACATCATAATAGGAAACAGTATACGAATGGTTATGTCGTTCAGTTATAGGAAGACCAGCCTTAAGCAAGCTTTGAAAAAGAGTTGTTGAAACCTGACACAGTCCACCACCAACGCCAGTCGTCACTTCCCCGTTTAGAAAAACTTTTGCAATGCTGTAACCATCCTCCTCGGTCACAGGCCCAAGGGCTTTTATAAAAGAAAACTCTTCGCCAGGTGCAATAACTTGACCGTTCATTTTCTCAACTCCCAACTGTATGTTTTTATTTCTCTCTTCTGTACCACCAGCAAAACTAACCTCGGCTCTACCCAAAAGTTCTCCCAAAGGAACCTCTTCTACTGTATCCAGAACTAAAGCAGGCTTATTTACTTCAACACCTACTAATTTATTTTTATGTGAAAATTCATAAAAAGATAGTGAAGCCAGCACAGCAATAACAAAAACTATAGGAACATAAACTTTTGGTTGTAAATGATGCTTAGACATTATTTTTTATGAATTCTAGTTTTTGTTTTCTGGTCCATTTTTTTATATCTGCTTCTCGTTTCGATGCTGCCGACCTATTTTTGTGTTCCTCTTTATACACTATCTTAACAGCCCCATGTGCACTCGTATAGTGCCC
>CAZSFU010000009.1:0-7803 GCA_964606205.1 uncultured Candidatus Saccharibacteria bacterium
ACGCCCTTTCCTAAACTGATACTAACATAAAATTTTTCAATACGAAAAAAGCCCCAGTAGTAGAGCAAAGCTCACTACGGGGCTATGCCCCGTTGCCGGCGAGGTCCACATGGGACCCCGCCAACTACGAGACTGACTACTTCGGATGCCAGGTGGCGCCGACGAAGTACATGGCTGCCTCTGCGTTCGAGTTCCACGTGACGGAACCAGAGACCTCCATGTCAGAACGAACTTTCTGAGTATACCCGACACCGGGCAACCAGTTGGTTGGATCATCCAGGAAGTTGAGATGGCTCAGACTGGCCTGGAACCCACCGACCCCGACGGATGCGGTGGAAAAATACCCAGCCAGAACCGACTCGGGATTCTTCCTTCCGTCGTTCCGCCAGTTACGCGGCTCACGACCGATGTAGAAGCCTGGCCATGTCATGATGCCGACCGTGACATCATTGCCACCGACCTTCGCGAGCGAAACAGTGCAACCCGCGTATGGGCCCGCCCAGGGCGCCGATTGGAAGTGCCCGATGCTTGCGTAGAGCGAGCACTTGACGGCATCGCTCTTCCAGTCCTTGCCGATCATGAACCAGGCCTGCTCAGCCTGGGCCATGACCTGCATGTAGCCGCCGCCATCGGACGTGAGGTTGACTGACGCTGCAATGCCACTGGAAATCGGAGTTTCCCCCGATCCGACAGACACGGCCGTGACCTTGTACTTGTCCTGCGCTGCCACCTGTGTGGAAACGAGGATGAGAAGTGCCAGAATGGTGAACACGATCTTCTGCATTTCCGACTCCTGCGAAATTGGGCATCATTGCCCCCAGAATCTGGCAAAGACAATAACACACTATAGATATAACTGTCAATACTAAAAACACCTCCATCTTGGAGGTGTTTTTAGTATTTTAGTAATAATTCCTCAATCTATTTATCTTGTCATGCTGACGTATCTTCTCATGTGCCTTCGCCTCGATCTGTCGGATACGTTCTCGGGTCACACCGAACTCCTTGCCCACTTCCTCGAGTGTGTGTGTCACACCGTCCACTAGGCCGTGACGTAGTTCTAGAATCTTTCTCTCTTTTTCTGGAAGGTCGTTTAGAATTTCTCGAACCTGGTCTCCAATGATTCGTCGTGATGACTCCTGATCTGGAGAAAGTATTTTCTCATCAGCAAGAAAGTCTCCTAGCTTACTCTTTCCATCATCCTCCTCACCTATCGGTGCCTCGAGTGATAGTGTTGACTGGTCGATTTTTTCAATTGTATAAACTTTATCAACAGACAGGTTCATTTCTGTCGCGATTTCCTCTGGTAATGGATCTCGTCCAAGGTCCTGAGATAGTCTTCGTACAACTTGTTTGTACTTTGCGATTGTCTCCACCATGTGAACAGGAACACGAATAGTTCGTGACTGGTCAGCTAGAGCACGAGTAATAGCCTGACGTATCCACCATGTGGCATATGTCGAAAACTTGTAACCTTTTGTCCAGTCGAACTTATCTACGGCTTTGAACAATCCCAAGTTTCCTTCTTGAATAAGGTCGAGAAGTGTTAGGTCTGCAGATCTGTTTGCGTATTTTTTAGCAATAGAAACCACAAGTCGAAGGTTCGCTCGAGCAAGTAGATTTTTAGCCTCTACGTCCCCAGCCTCTATTCTCTTTGCCAACTCTTTCTCCATATTTCCAGAGATGAGCTGATACTGACCTATTTCTTTCAAATACATCTGGATTGAGTCGTATGAACCCTCGCCACCACGACCATACGAGTATTTCTTTCCAGCCAACTCTTCTGCCGGATTTTCCAAAAGTCCTCCTCCCTCCAAAACATCAACACCAGAAACTGAAAGTTTTTCATATAGTTCATCTAGGAACATTATGTCCTCCTCAACATGAGGAAACTCTTTCAAAATCTCATCGTATGTTATGTAACCTCTTTCTTTACCTTTATGCAAAAGTCTCTCCATTCCCTGAGACTGTCTGTCAGCCATTTTTACCTTTGGAGCGTTTTTTGTTGATACGGTTTTAGAAGCACCCATAGCCAGAGATGATTTGTTCTTCTTTTTTGCACGTATGTTTGGAACCACAATTTTCTTTGCTTTTTTAACTTTTGCCTTTGGCGCTTTTTTCGCTACTTTTTTTGTAGACTTCTGAGCCTTAGGTTTATTCTTGTTTTTCTTTGCTTTATTGTTTTTCATAAGCATTTTTAATTGTTTTAATTGTGTTAATCCTCTGTGTTATACGTTGGCATTCTTCTAAATATCTCAGCACCTCTCCACTTTCCTTTTTCTGTTCAGCCTTCTGTAGGTTTATCATGGCACTCGACAGTTCTCTCTTTAAATATTCTTCCTCTAGTGACACCAGTAGCTCATCTATGTCTTTTTCTAAATTCTGGTTATTGCTATAGTAACTTTCTGTCTCAAACAACAGTAACTCTTTTTCTTTTTCAAATATCTTTTCTAGCTCTTCAAACCTATCCTTAAATATTTCTTTTGCTCTAGATTCTAGTCTTACTGTATCTACAACCTCACCCTCTGTTTTATTCCCTTTGTTTTTTTCACTTTGCCAAACTATTATTCCGTAAACTTTTCTTTCTATCGAGTCCACTCTTTTCCCTGGTGGTGCTGAACTCTGTGCTGGACTCACGTATCCAGTTGTTGTTCCTGTTTTTTTCAAATCCTCCCACAACGCTTCCTCGTTCAAAAACGTCTTCTTCTTTAGCACGCTCACCCAGTGGGACTGGTCTGTCTTATCTTTCATCTGCGCGATGTATGGCAGAACTTTCTTCCGTATTTCTATTGCAAGATCTTTTGGATCAAGGTTCTTTGACAGAAGCGTATCAACATAGAAATCAACTATTGATTTTGAGTTTCGGAAACACTCTTTCAACATTTCAGGATCGTCTTTTGCCAAATCTGCTGGATCTTTTCCTTCTGGCATCTGCACCAGTTTCAAATCCATACCTAGAGACAGAGCGATTTTCGCACTTCTGTCTGATGCGTTGAAACCAGCAGAATCAGAATCAAAAGACATCATGACTCTTTCTGAAAGTCGTCGGAGTTTAGTTAGATGCATTTCTGTTAAAGCAGTTCCAGAAGATGCAACTGTATTTGTTAACCCCGCTTGGTGCATCATAACTAGATCCATCTGACCTTCTACCAAAATAGAATAATCTTTCAACCTGATGTCTTTCTTTGCCTTATCAAGACCGAACAGAACTTCGGATTTGTTGAACAGTTCTGTTTCTGGTGTGTTGAGGTATTTGGGTGACTTGTCATCTGCAACAAGTATTCTTCCAGAAAAACCGACAACTCTTCCAGATGAATCCGATATTGGGAACATTATTCTCCCTCTGAAAGTATCGTAATACGATGAGTGACTAGTAAATGCAGAAGATATTGAATCTTTTTGTTTGATGAGACCCACTGCTAGCATGTCTTTGTCGCTCACACCTTTAGAAGACAAGTACTCATGCAACTGTCGCCAGTCAGCAGGCGCGAAACCAATTCTAAAACTGCCGATCGATTCATCTGTTACTCCACGTGAATGCAGATAGTTCAAAGCATCTTTGTTCTCTGAAAGTTTGTTTTGGAAAAAGAAAACCGCCTTTTCCAATACTGAAAATAATCTTTCCTTTTCTGTTTTTTCTGCACCTTTGTATTGATCCAGATCAACACCTGCTCTTTCAGCTAACACTTTTAGACTTCCAATAAAATCCAAACCTTCGAACTCCTGAACAAAAGTGAATATGTCTCCTTTTGCCTGACAACCGAAGCAGTAGTAACTACCCCTATCTGGAGATACGAAAAAGGAAGGCGTCTTTTCGTTATGAAAAGGACACCGGCCTTTAAAGTTTGTTCCCGCTTTTTCTAGCTTTATATATGAGCTAACTAGCGAAACAATATCTATCTTTGACTTTATCTGATCAACAGATGATGACATTTTTTTAGAGGAAACGTTACGGACCGATTTTTCCTCGAGGGATCCTATCCAAAGAGGCTTTTATCGATACTATTTAGTTGTGAGAAAGAGCAAACTAAAACTAGTACTGAACTGGTTCGATATTTCCGCGTGCTTCTCGCATATCCGCAATCATCTTTGATTTCTTGCTTCCTTTGAAACCTGTACCTGCTGGTATGAGTCGTCCTAGAATAACGTTCTCCATTAGACCAACTAGTTTGTCCTCGTTACCTCGAACTGAGTTAGAGATAAGGATTCTTGTTGTGTGCTGGAATGAAGCCGCTGATAGGAACGACTGTCTTGATAGAGACACTTCTGTAATACCCATAACAACTGGTTCTGATTTTGACTCTTCTTTTCCTTCTGCTTTTAGTTTTGCATTTTCCTCAGCTAGGAATGATGCTTCTACGATATCACCAGGAACAAACTGACTATCTCCTGCTGACTTTACTTTTCTTCGTGAGAACATTTGTCTAACGATAGTTTCGATATGCTTTCGAGACACTGTTGCTCCTTGCAGTTCGTAAGGTTTGTTGATTTCGTGAATGATATAGTCGATAGTTTTCTCTCTTCCAGCATATTTGAACAACTCATCTATATCAGCTGAACCATCTGTTATCATATCTCCCTTTGAAACCTCATCACCAACCTTTACAAATACTGTTCGGTTTAGAGATGTTGAATACTCAATCTTATCTTTACTCTTTGTTCTATCTTCTAGGATAGGTGTAATAGCGATTATTTTTTCTTTATCTGTAACGATAATATCTGAGATAGTTCCAGACACAGTAGCGACAACTGCTGGGTTCTTTGGCTTTCGCTTCTCGAACAACTCTTCAACACGAGGCAAACCTTGAACAATGTCTCCTGACACTGAGGCAGCACCAGCGTGTTTTGTGTTCATCGTTAGCTGTGTACCAGGTTCACCGATAGCCTGTCCTGCGACTGTTCCAACAGCTTCACCAAGTTCAACGATTTTGTTTCGTCCCAAGTCAACTCCGTAACATTTAACACAGATACCGTTTGGAGTTTTACATGATAGAGGTGATCGAACAGAAACTGTTTCAACACCAAGACCTTCTATCTGTACAGCATCTTTCTTTGAAAGTAGGTGTCCCTTTTCAAACACAACTTTTCCGTCCTTCACAACATCAGCAGACAAAAATCTTCCCTTGATGTGTTTTGCGATAGGAACCTCAACACCTGAGATAGCATGCTTGTCGATAATGATTCCGTCTTTTGTTCCACAATCTTCCTCAGTGATGATAGTATCCTGTGCCACAACGAACATCTTTCGAGTTAGGTATCCAGACTTTGCAGTGTTTAGCGCTGTGTCAGTTAGACCCTTTCGTGATCCGTGAGTAGTAATGAAATACTCTAGCGGTGTAAGTCCCTCCTTTGAACAAGATAGAATAGGAAACTCGATTGTTTCTCCGGCGTTGTTTGCAATAAGACCCTTCATTCCGGCCATCTGAGTAATGTTGAACATCGCACCTCGAGCTCCAGAGTTGATCATGTCGATAACTGATCCGTTCTTTGGAAGAGTATCTGGCATCAGCTTTTCGATATCAGCTTTTGCTCCGTGCCATATTTCTGTAACCATTCGAAGTCTCTCTGCCTTTGAGATAAGACCGTTGTTAAAGTTTTCAACTACAGACTCTGCCTTCTCTTTTGATTTAGCGAACACTCCGTTTCTACCTTCTGGAACAATAATATCGTCGATACCCCATGTAATACCTGAGTGTGTTGCATACTGGAATCCGAAAGATTTTATCTTGTCGATAACTGGAGAAACATTCTCGATACCATATTTCTCGATAAGCTCATCAACTAGAGCAGAAATCTTCTTTCTAGTGATCTCACCGTTAATAAATGCATAGTCTTTTGGCAATACAGAGTTGAACAAAAGTCTTCCAATAGTTGTCTCAAATATTTTTCCATCAAAGTTCAAATATTTTTCTGAATCAGAAGGAAGAACTTTTATTTTTGCATGAACTGAAACCTCTCCTAGATCGTATGCCATGATAGCAGCGTTTGGACTCTGGAAGATCTTTCCTTCACCCTTCTCGCCCACTATTTCTTTTGTCATCCAGTAACATCCCAAAGTAATATCGAGCATTTTTGCTGATACTGTTGGATCTCCTGATCCTGGAGTCAAGATGTTTTTGTCTGAAGCCATGATCTCTCGAGCTTCCATCTGAGCCTCGTCTGATAGAGGGACGTGAACGGCCATCTGGTCACCGTCGAAGTCCGCGTTGAAAGCAGAACATACTAGTGGGTGAACCTGAATAGCGTTACCTTCGATAAGAACAGGTTTGAATGCCTGAATACCCAGTCTGTGTAGAGTAGGTGCTCGGTTTAGCAACACATATCTGTTTGATATTACTTCTTCTAGGATAGCCCAAACTTCTGGAATACCGTCCTCAATAAGTTTTGATGCACCTCTGATGTTGTATGCAAGCTCCTTTCTCAAAAGTTCTGAGATAATAAATGGTTTGAACAACTCAAGTGCCATGTGTTTTGGAATTCCACACTGGTTTAGTCTAAGTTCTGGACCCACAACGATAACTGATCGTCCAGAGTAGTCCACTCGTTTTCCAAGTAGGTTCTGTCGGAAGATACCTCTCTTTCCTTTTAGGTTATCTGCGAGTGACTTTAGAGGTCGTCTCTGTGACTGGTTAACAGCACCTGATGCAGAACCATGTCTAATAGAGTTGTCGATAAGAGCGTCAACAGCTTCCTGTAGGATTCTCTTTTCGTTTCGCAGGATAACGTCTGGAGCGTGAATCTCCTTTAGTTTCTTTAGACGATTGTTTCGGTTAATAACTCTTCGGTATAGATCGTTAACATCTGATGTAGCATATCGTCCACCATCTAGCGGAACCATAGGTCGTAGTGCTGGAGGTATAACAGGTATTGCTGTTAGGAACATCCACTCTGGTCGGATGTTTGATTTTATCATCGCAGCAACAACACTGATTCTCTTGTTTACTTTTGAAACCTCTAGAGAAGTTGCTTTTTCTAGCTCCTGGTTTAATTGGCCCAAAAGTTTCTCGAGATCAATTCTCTTGAATATATTGTAAATAGCCTCTGCACCGATAGATGCTTCGAACATTGTTCCGTATTTCATTCCAAAGTTGTAGTACTCAACTTCATCCAAAACTCTTCCCTCCTGGATTGATTCGATTTCTCTTTTTGCAGTTAAAAGCATTTCCTTTACAGCTTCTTTTGTCTTTTCATCCTGTAGAGATTTAACTTTTGCTTTGTATTCTGAATCAAGATCTTTTAGATATCGTGTTCTATCTTCCTCTGATACTTTTGTAATGATGTAACCAGCGAAGTAAATAACTTTTTCAATATCAGATGTTGAAATACCCAAAATAGCACTGATTCTACTTGGCATTGATTTTAGGAACCAGATGTGAGAAACAACTGTTGCAAGTTCGATATGTCCCATTCTCTCTCGTCTTACGATAGATCGAGTTATCTCCACTCCACATTTTTCACAAACAATTCCCTTGTATCGTATTCCTCGATATTTTCCACAGTAACACTCATAGTCTTTGTCTGGACCGAATATCTTTTCATCAAATAGACCGCTCTTTTCTGATCTCTGAGTTCGATAGTTGATAGTTTCTGGTTTTGTAACCTCACCAAAAGACCACTCTCGTATTCTCTCTGGAGACGCGATTCGGAGAGCTATTGTCTCGAAATCATTTGAATCTGTTGTTGTTCTTGTTTTCATAGATTTTTTTGTTAGTTGGTCATACGACCACTGCTCGCTTGCAGCGGTTGTATGAGGTTATTAAATTACATTTCCATGACCATCAAATATTTCTTTCGACCCTTTTT
>CAZSFU010000009.1:7903-11644 GCA_964606205.1 uncultured Candidatus Saccharibacteria bacterium
TGAGGTTATTAAATTACATTTCCATGACCATCAAATATTTCTTTCGACCCTTTTTTTATCTGAACATCTAGTGCCAATCCTCTCAAGTTGTTAAGCAAAACATTGAAAGATGCAGGCGTGTTGAGCTGTGTAATAGGTAGACCCTTTACGATAGCGTCGAATGCTGCAGATCTTCCCACAATATCGTCTGACTTGATTGTAAGTATTTCCTGTAGTGTGTGTGCTGCTCCGTGACCCAATAGTGCCCAAACTTCCATTTCTCCAAATCTCTGTCCTCCGTTCTGAGCTTTTCCTCCCAAAGGTTGCTGAGTAATAAGAGAGTAAGGTCCGATAGATCGCATGTGGATCTTGTCCTCCACCATGTGGTGAAGCTTCATGATGTACATGTATCCAACAGCGATAGGTTGAGCAAAAGCTTCTCCTGTTCGTCCGTCAAATAGTTTCATCTTTCCGTCTTCACTAAATCCAGCTTTCTTCAACTCCTCCTTGATTTCCTCTCCTGTCGCACCTGCGAAAGGTGGGACGATAGCCTGGTAACCAAGTGTGTGTGCAGCAAGACCCAAGTGAAGTTCTAGAATCTGTCCGAGGTTCATACGTGAAGGCACTCCAAGCGGTGTTAGAATAACATCGATAGGTGTTCCATCTGCCATGTATGGCATATCTTCCTCAGGTAGGATTCGAGAAATAACTCCTTTGTTTCCGTGTCGTCCAGCCAACTTGTCTCCAACTGAAACGTTTCTTAACTGTGCAACCTCAATGTGAATTCGCTTTATGATTCCTGAATCAAGCTTGTCTCCCTTCTCTCGTGAGAAGATCTGAACTTTGATAACTCGTCCTCTCTTTCCTCCTTCCATTCTCTTTGATGTATCTTTTACATCGTGAGCTTTTTCACCGAATAGTGATCGAAGTAGTCTCTCTTCTGGAGTAAGCTGTGTCTCTCCCTTTGGTGTAATCTTTCCAACAAGAATATCACCTGATCGAACCTCTGCTCCAACCTGAATAATACCGTCTTCTGCAAGGTTCTTTAGTTTTGTTTCTCCAACGTTAGGAATATCACAAGTTGTTACTTCTGGACCTAGTTTTGTATCTCGAACGTTAACAATGAATTCCTCAATATGAATAGATGTAAATTTACTGTTTTTTACAACTCTCTCAGAAAGAATAATAGCGTCTTCGTAGTTTGAACCACTCCATGACATGAAAGCAACCAACATGTTCTGTCCGATAGCTGACTGACCGTTTTCAGATGATGATGTATCCGCAAGAATATCTCCCTTCTTTACTTTGTCTCCAACATTTACTGATGGTCGCTGGTGGAAAGCTGTAAATCCATTTGTTCGTGAGAACTTAACAAGAACATACTCTTTATCTTTTCCTTTTGAGTTTTTAACTACAACTTTCACTCCGTCTGCATGTGTAACTGTTCCCTCTTCCTCTGCAATAACAAGTCGTCCTGTGTTTTTTAGAGCAGCAGACTCCATACCTGTAGCAATAAGAGGTGCTTCAGGGATGATACAAGGTGTTGCTTGCTTCTGCATGTTTGATGCCATGAGTGCTCGAGTTCCTTCGTTGTGGTTTAGGAAAGGAATCATAGAAGTTGCGATAGAAAATGCCTGGTTTGTAGCAACATCTATATAGTCAACTTTATCTTTTGAAACTGTAGTTGGAACTCCGTCTAGTCTAACCTCAACCTCATCTGACAAAATCTTTCCACTTGCATCTACTGGTGTAGCTGCGTGCGCAATAACAAACACTTCTTCCTCAGATGCGTTCATATATTGGATTTCGTCTGTAACTTTTCCGTTCTTTACTTTTGCATATGGAGTCTCGATCATTCCAAAACTGTTGATTCGAGCATAAACAGATAGACGAAGAACTAGACCGATGTTTGGTCCTTCTGGTGTATGGATAGGACATAGTCTTCCGTAGTGAGAGTGGTGAACGTCTCGAACCTCGAATCCAGCTCGTGTTCTGTTTAGTCCTCCAGGTCCTAGAGCAGATAGTGTTCTTAGGTGCTCGATTTCAGCAACAGGGTTTTCCTGAAGCATGAACTGTGAAAGCTGGTTTGTAGTAAAGAATTCTTTGATTCTCGCCTGTAGAGGCTTTGGAGAAATAAACTGAACTGGAAGTGTAACATCTGTATCAATAGTAGACATTCTGTTCTGAATGTTTCTCTTGATCTGTGCCATACCTGTTCGAATTTTCGCCTGGAACAACTCACCAACAAATCTAACTCGTCTTGAACCTAGGTGGTCGATATCATCCTCCATTGCGTTAGGAGTATTGTTCAAAAGAGCGATATTAGAAATGATAGTAACAACATCATCCAATGAAATTGTTTTTCTCTTTAGCTCCTTGTCTGTCATTAACTTGCCAAATCTTTTGTTGAATCGATGTCGTCCAACAGGTGAAAGGTCGTATCTCTCTGAGTCAAAAATAGAATCTATATACTCTTTTGCGTTGTCTGCAGTCGCCAAATCACCGTCTCGAAGTCTTTTGTGAATATCAACATAGGCCTCGTCGACAGTTTTTGTGTGGTCTTTTAATAGTGTTTTCTCAATAGACTTCAGACCAAATTCATCTTCGGCAAAAAGTTTTTTTATTGCGTCGTTATCCTTTGCTCCCAATACTCGAAGTAGTGTTGTTCCTGCAAACTTTCGCTTTCGATCTATACGTACAGATATAACTCCCTCTGCGTCTGACTCGATTTCAACCCAAGCACCTCTTGATGGGATAATCTTAGCACCAAAAAACTTTCGTCCTTTTATTTCTGACGCTGTGAAAAATACTCCGTATGAGCGTGCGAGCTGTGGAACGATAACTCTCTCAATACCAGAAACGATAAATGTTCCATGGGAAGTCATTAGGGGGAAATCTGCCATGAAAATCTCTTGTTCCTTTTCAGTACCTAAAATGTGGTTTTTTAGCTTAACTTTTACCTTTAGTGGGGCATCGTAGTTAAGCTTGTTGTCTTTTGCAAAATACTCATCGTATTTAGGCTGAGCTAGTTCAAAACCTGTAAAATCCAAAGTAAATTTCTTTTCAGAAAAGTCTTTGATTGATGAAAATTCTTCAAATACTTCTTTAAGGCCCTTTTCTATAAGCTCCTTAAATGAATCTGTCTGTGGTTCTACAAAGTTTGGCATTTCTACCAAAGACTTTTTGAACCGACCGAAAGACTTCTGTGGACGCGCAGTTGTTGTATTCATATTATATAGTGTTGTACCCCCTAATAATAAAACCCTAATAAAACTCCCCACCTCCGTAAATAAAAAACGAACAAAAAATACCCCACCCCCTATGTGGTTTATTTTTTGCTTATTTTTTTGTTAGCGATTGAAACGCAAGAGAGTGTTGAGAACTTAAACCCCTGGGTATTGAAACCCACAATCCTCACTTCGTCTGCCATAACTCAATCCATGAAGTCAAGTAAGAGTATACGTCAAGTAGGTATATTTTGTCAACAATTATGTCAATAAAGTTATACACATACTGTTCACACTGCATTTGACAGCCCCTTTTTTGCCAAAACAGCCCCTGAATGCTCCTATATATACAGTCAAAAAGGCATTTTATTACAAACTAAAGCCTGACTCCCTCACTCTTTAAAATAGATACTTTCTTTAGAGCTCCTCTGTTATATCCCCCAGTTTTACCGTCTGACCTAACAACCCTGTGACAAGGTATGTTTTTGTCATAGTTTTTGTTAAGTATATTTCCAACTGCTCTAAATGCCCTCTC
>CAZSFU010000009.1:11744-14739 GCA_964606205.1 uncultured Candidatus Saccharibacteria bacterium
TTTATTGCACCAAGTACAACCTCACTAGAAAATCCCTGTGGGATTACTCCAGTCCTAGCGTACTCATACAACACTATCTTGAATATAGAGTTTAGTGTTGAAGATAGAATAGACACACCTACCACGAAAAGAACTAGCAATACCAGTACCACGACTACCAACTTTGGCACGATAAAAATAATACCCATAGCAACCAATATGCTTATAAAAACAATAAGTCCAAAAAACATACCTACACCGAAGTTAATAATAATAGTCTCTCCCCAACTTTTTCTTATAATGTTTGCAGAATCTTTAAATGACTCTTTTATTGAATTTTGTCCGATAACTAGCGATGGCAAACTGAAATATGTCATGATGCTCCATGCTGCGCCCAAAAGTCCTGCCAGGATTTTACCAATAAGATTAGATCTCCTTGAAATTGCGTTTAGTATCACACCAACAGTAGCAGATACGAGAGACCAAACAAATATTTTACCAATACTTTTGGTAGCTAGACCAATAGCTTCACCAAAACCAACGTTTTTTCCACTGAACCTTGCATGAGTAATAATAAAAATCCCTGCTTCAAAAAAGTTTACGACAAAAAATGCAAATGTGTAGTAGATTAGCATCGCCAAATACTCATAGTGACCAGTGCTTTGGTTTATTGTCCCAATACTCGCCAAATTTGCCTTTATTACTACAAAAAAATAGTAAGCTATAAGTAAAACAAAAGGAACTAAACTTGCTAACATTGATAATATTGGAAAGAAAATCATTTCTTTATCCTGCTTTAGTATATTCCAAGATTCAGAAACAATAATCCTGCTTGCTTTAAATTTTCCCATGTACGTATATTAACATAACAATTTGGCAAATTGTTAGCCTACCTAAGAACCTCAAATACCTTTATTTTTGAGACGGCACCGGATATTAGAGTCACCTGAGATCTAGAAACATCAAAATACTCCGCCAAAGCTCTTACCACAGCATCATTTGCCTTACCCTCTACAGGTGGCTCTTTCACAGAAACTGTATAGTAGTCGTCGAGTCTTTCGTCGGCCTGCAACAATCTCTGTGGCGGTTCTTCAACCTTGTTTTGTTTACTTCCCGCTTTTACTTTTACAAAAATTCGCATTTTATTGTAGGGTTACTGATACCTTTATTATATCACCTTCCCAGACACCTTCCTTCTTTCGTATTTGTTGCTTGATAGATAGTAAATACCCCTCAGAATCATTGTGCGGAAACAGAGCGGTAACCCATGAACTGCCACCCACTGTTGCTTTAACTTTAATAAAACCCGCACCATATCTTTTTCCCACTTTCTTTATTTCTCCAGATAGTTTCTTTGGCAAAGTAACAAAATGCCAGCCGGCGTCTCCTGGCCACCTCCAGACCTCACTCTTGAAACTAAACGATACTTTTGACATTTGGTTAGACTACCACAAAAATGTCCTTTGCTAATTCTATAAACTGATTCCTGGTCTCGGGTTCTTTCTCATAGTGCATTGAAACAATTCTACCAATTTTCTTAAACTGTTTAGCAAAGTCAAAAGCTTCTTGTGGACCAAATGTATAGAAAGTTCCAACGGGCAAAAGCGCATAGTCAACTTCTAGATTTGAAACTTCTATCCCTGATGGGTAAAACATGTCGCCAGCAAAATAGACCGTCTGTCCATCTACCTTTATTAAAAAACCAAAATTCTCAGCAAGTGGTGACGATACGTTCGGCCCATGATCAACATTGAAGAACTTTACCTCTATTCCACCGACATTTATCGTATCCCAAATGCGCACCTGGTTAATTTTTGAATCGAAAACCTCTTCACCTAGTGCATCTATACATTCCTGGTTTAGATACAAATCTTTCGGTTGCAACATCTTGATTTGATCTAGTGAGAAGTGGTCCCCGTGTATATGAGAAACCAACATTGCATCAACTCTAGTATCTGCGAGCTTCTCTACTGGTGTTTTATTACCAATATCAAAAGCCAACCTAAAACCATTTTCAGTTTCCAGTATGAACCCTGATTGTTCAAATTTTGTTAGTTTCATATTTAGTACTTTCTAATGACACCCTTAACTATGGCCGCTACTTTCAGATCATACTGAGGATATATTGGTGAGTAATTTTTGTTAGCAGCCTTCAAATATATAATACTTCCTTTCTTTTTGAAATATTTCATTGTCCATCCACCATCAACCTCTGCTATAACAATGTCTCCATCTCTAGGGTCTCCTCCACGTTCTACTAAAACCAGGTCACCCTCGTGTATACCCTCGTCTATCATAGAATCACCTTTTACTTCTAGTAGATATACGGAACTCTTTTTACCGCCTATTAGGTATTCCTCCAGACTTAGTGTGTCAGTGCCCTGATCTACAGTCGTTGGAATACCAGCCTCTACAAGTCCCAAGAGTGGAACTTCACCAAAAATTTTCATAGGAGTTAGTTTGCCGTTTGAGTCTTTGTCGACTATACCATCGTCAACAAGTTTGTTGATAAGTTTGTAAACAGCATTTTTGGATTTGAAACCCACGAGACTCATGATCTCTTTGTATCCAGGCATTCGTCGATTCTTGCGATAGAAAGAGAGTATTCGATCTCTATATGTTGAGTATTTTTCGTCGCTCATATATTTAAGCGAAGTTAAGAGTTCTAACCAACCAACCAGACTTTGAGTTTCTGATGTTAGCCAGACTAGCTAGTACAAACTTGTGTCGTTTTGCTTCACTTGCGTATGATAGTCCTCGAACTATTTTCATATCAATAATCTCGTTTAGAACTCGAAGTTCTTTTTTTAGTGATTTTTCGAAATTTTGTTTACTCATGTTTTTAATAAATAATTTAATAATCTAAACCCTGGTAATTTGTTATGTTTTTATTATAGGTGAACGATAGTTCACCTGCAAGTTTTTTGTAATAAAAACTGTGGATAAACGTCAAAAATATTGGAAATTAATATTCGATTTGCACTTCTTCCTGCGGAGCTCCGATGTCCGAACGTGT